>JALNWH010000064.1 GCA_023230985.1 Bacillota bacterium | reverse complement strand
GTAGCGATTTGTACTATAAATCGCTTCAGTCCTTCAGCCGTTATGCCTACTATGACTTCGTCTGATTCCCTCCCTAAACCTTTTTCGACCATATCTTATGATATGTGGGTAGGGCTTCCCAGGGTAAGACACTAATCTTTCATTCCACAACCCCTTGATTTACAACTTCGGTTTACGTTTACCTTTTGGGCTTAAGTTTGTCTTGCAACCTCACCCACCTAATCGCCTTATCAAGTTTCTGTTCGTAGGCTCAAGAATTTTGCTACGCCACTTCCTTCATCTATGCCATTACTGGCACCAACTTGTGGTTCACTACACTTGGCGGTAAATACCCGTGGCTAGACTTCCACTAGCTAGATTAGTGCCATGCCTGGCACACAATAAAAAAAGCCCCAATTTTATTAAAATTGGGGCTTTTTTTTCTATCCGCCTGCCAAAGGTTGTAAGATGTCTATTACGTCATCTCTTTTTATAGGTGTTGTTTTAAATGCGTCGCTTTTTATAAGAATTCCATTTAAGGTAACTACAAGTATTGGATGATAATATTCGTGATATTCTGCAAATAGAATTACATCTTCCAATGTCATATTATCTTGCCACTTCATTTCTTTATTATTTACTTTTACCATATTACCTCCTTAAATATATTTCTTATAGCTTAATTACAAGAATCGTTTAACAACATCTACAACGTCAGGATAATCAATACCAAGATCTTTAAGTCTTTCTAAGGTTGGTATTGCATTCTTTGTCCAACCGCGCCTTTTATATACGACATCCAATAAAGTTTGATATTGAGCTTCTCTATATTTTCTTAATTCTTTTATTTTTTCTTCCACTGTCATTCCATCAGGATCTATTTTTACAAGTTCTTTTAGATGCTTGTCATAGCGTTCACTTCTGGATTCGTATTCTTCTACTGTCACAGGTCCCATTGCCCTATAAGGTATATAATCATATTCTCTTAAGCCTTTGCCCATTTTTAAGCAAAATACTTTTTGTAAATTATAGACTTTTTCCGATTGACGTAGCATCTCTTCTTCAGAAAAATCATTACCTGTTACTGCTGTATATAAAGCAATGTAGTTTTCTACATGCTCCGGAACCTTTGCCGGTTCATCTGTCAAATGATTATCTGACGGCATAATATCATTCCATGGCAGTTTGCATAAGCCCATTATACTGAACCAAGTTCTAAACAATGGATAGTAGAACAGTGCTTCCGCCTTATCTTCAAATGTGGGTATTTGATTTCTTACCATGTCCATAAATATTAACCAGTTTTCATCATGTTGCGGACCTTTGTTGGCAGTTCCATATCCGGCTTGTTGGGCAAGTGATTCTTTTGAAATGTATTCTGAAAATTCAAGTCCTTTGACTTCCATACCTATGTCATGTAAGAATTCCTTGTCTGCACCATATTTATCTACAAATAATTTTTTCAGACGATGAATTCCTTGGCCTACTATCATTCCGAATCCTTCTCCTCTAGCCATTTGATGCATAAGTTCCATTTGTGCTTCCCAATTACCGAAATCCAAATCCAAACCTTGTGTTACTTCTTTATCTATTATACCTCTATTATAGCATTCCATAACAAAACCAACGGTTGTGCCGAAAGAAATTGTATCAATGCCATAGGTATCACAATAGAAGTTTGTTTCAGAAACTTGATATGGGTCAAATACACCACAGTTAGAACCGCATCCGGCTAAAGTTTCATATTCTGAGCCGTCTGTGAATATTTTTTGGCCTTTATAAGGCCCGGTTTTAATTTCTAATCCTGTAATGCCATGAGCACATTGCAATGTACAACCATACCAACATCCATCAACATTGCTTCTGTCAAATATTTTTTCAAAACTGTTTTTCCCAATCTTTGGCGCTTCCGGATGTTCTCCAAATTGGAAGTTGTTAACAGGTAAAAGGTCATGGGCATTCATTGCATCTACTAATTGAGTAGTTCCGTGTACTCTCATCCAGCATTGTTTAGTATCGTTTTCATATATTTCTCTATGCAATTTTATTCCTAATTTAATTATAGTGTCTAAATCATGGGGATTGTTTAAATCACCTTTAATTCCGGATCTTTTTACAACTATTGCTTTAATCTTTTTATTTCTAAATACTGTTCCTATACCGCCTCTCCCTGCTTGTTTCAATTTGCATTCTTTTCTTCGAAGGTCGTAGTGAGAAAAGTTAAGAATTCCAAATCGGGTATGTTCCGCACCTAAACCGGCAGAAACAACGGATACATTCATTTTATCTTCTTCTGAATCCGCATACATTGCTGTTAAGGTTTTAGCAAGTATATGGCTATTAGTACATTCTCCGGGTGCTTCCTCAATTATTACTTTATTGTTATCCCCGTCAATAAAAATAACCACATCGTTTTCAGCTTTACCCTGAATTTCTAAAGCATCAAATCCGCAAAATTTGCACAAAGGTCCGAAGAAACCACCAACATTACTGTCAACCGGTAAACCAGTCAAAGGTGATACTGTTACTACATAGGATTTTCCGGAACCGGGATATTGAGTTATGCCACCTATAGGGCCTTGAGCAATAATAATCTCATTTTCAGGGCTATCCCATCTTGTGTTAGGATTTACCGCATCCCAAAGATATTTCATTCCATATCCTCTGCCGCCGGTAAATTTCTCCTTCATGTCACTTGAAATTTCTTTAACTTTTACTTCATTATTAGTCAAGTTTATATAAAGAGATCTATCAGCATAACCTCTATAGATTTCTTTTGGTTCAAAACTGCTCTCATGAAGTCTTACACGTTGCTTTTTTAGTTCTTCAAGATTAATATCTTTTGAATTTTTACATTCCATTAATATCCAACCCTCCCTCTTCCTAAACTTCTTCCATATATATTGCACCGGTAGGACAAGCTCTCGTGCATGCTCCACAAGCTATGCACTTAAAAGGACCTGTTATTTCTTTATGATAACGCATAGATAAAGTGGGGCAAAAACCGGCACAAGCGTAGCAATGAACACATTTATCCCCGTCAATCATCACCACTCCATTTTTGTTTCTATAAATTGCTTGAGCTGGACATATTTCAATACATTCTCCGCATTGATTACACACATTTATATCAAATTTATCATCGCCTAATTCAGTAATCACTATTGCAGATTTCTCTGTATCGGTATCTTTAAAAAGTACTTTCACACAAGCTTCTTCACATGCTTTGCAGCCTATGCATAATTCGGGTTTTGTAGCAACTATTTTCATACATTGTGCCTCCTTTCAGTATCACACAGATTTAAACTACAGAAGGTTCTAAGATTAATTCACCTTTTTCGAACCGGTCATAACTTAAAGCGTCAACAGGTATAGTATGTTCTTCACCTAAAATTGATTCTGATACCACAACACCTGTAACAGGCCCAAACATAAATCCATGCCCGCTGTAGCCGCAAGCTAAGAAGAAACCTTCCACGTCTTTAACCGGGCCATATATTGGTTGAGCATCAGGGGACATATTATAAAGTCCTGCCCACTGCCTTACCATTCTTATATCCTTGAGCGGCGGCAAAAATCTAATACATGTCTTGGCCATTTCTTCGAGAAACTCCCAACTGGATGTAACCCTTAAATCTCTTGGTTCAGTCGGATCTCCTCGTCCCATAATAAAGCTACCGTGCGGAGTCTGCTGGCAATAAATGTTTTGTGAAAAGGACATAAACATAGGTCCTTGCATTGGCTCAACAGCCTCTGTTACCAGTATTTGATGTCTTTCGGAATAAAGAGGAAGCTTAACACCTACCATTTCACTAATGATTTGTGCATGTCCACCGGCAGCATTAACTACAACAGGAGTGCTTATATAACCCTTATCGGTTTGTACACCTGCTATTTTACCATTCTCAACCTTTATTCCTGTTACTTCAGTATATTTCATTATTTCTACACCTAATCTTACTGCAGCATCTGCATAAGCTTGTGTAGTGTGAAAAGGATTTAAATGTCCATCTTTTGGATTAAAGGCTGCTCCAAGGATTTGAGTTTCGTCCATATGAGGGACTATTTCTTTGGCTTCTTGAGGTGTAATATATCTGGATGGGATACCGAGACTATTTTGTAGTTTTATATTTTTTTGAAATTGTGCAACTTCTTTTTCAGTTGCTGCAATGATTAGATATCCGCCTTGTTTAAACTCAACATCACCTGCATATTCTAATACTTCGTTAGCAGTCTCAAAAAACTCTACGCTATACTTTGCAAGTCTGCAATTCATTTCGGTTCCCCATTGCATACGAATCCCTGCACCGCATCGACCTGTAGCACCACTAGACAGGTACTCTTTTTCTATGATGATAACATCTTTAACTCCTTTTTTGGCAAGGTTATAAGCTATGGCACAACCTGATATTCCTCCTCCAATAATAACAACACTTGCTGATTTATTCATTCTTTTCACCCCCATTGATCCTACCTAATTTTATCGGAAGTATAGGAGGCCTGTAATTATGCACTTTGATGTCTTCAATGCGCTCTCCGGTAGCTTTCGCTATTTCTTCCATAATTAATTGTTGGCATGTTCTACCTTGGCATGGTCCCATCCCGCATCTACTTATTCTTTTGATTTCTTCTACGGTCTTATAACCTTTTCTAATTAATTCTCTAACCTCACCAAGTGTCACTTCTTCACAACGGCATATAATAGTACTATCGCTATAATAATCTTCAAGACTTAAAAATCTAACAACCATTGATAATTCCTTAGGTACTGCTAAAGATATTATTGGTGTTTTATCTTGAAACTTTGGATTTTGTACTTTAACGACTTTGGCTCTGCATATAGGTTTGCCTCCCCTGTCCATTCCGGTGACAAAAGAACCTTCTACAGGTAAAGGAAGGAGTTCATAAGGTATTTTTACTAAAGCTTCAGTATCAGAATATGTTTCGTCAACAATAAAAATTGCTAGACCCGGGCAGTGGGAAACGCAAATACTGCAACCATTGCATATATCATAATTAAGCTGCGGTCTATCATTTATATCTTCAAATTCTTTAATTGCCCCTCTTGCGCAATGTGTATAACAAGGATTGCATGGTATCTTTTCAAAACACTCAATTATAGCTACAGGTCCCTTTGCAAGCCTTTCTTTAGGTGGAATTACAGATTCTAAATCTTTTTCATTTGGTATACCAGTGCTTTTTAGCATTTCTTCACTCTCCTTACACAACAATTTTAGCTAAGCCCTTGCGGATACCGTCTCCCACCGGGCCAGATCTTAAGTCATGAAGTTGTTGTAAATAATCTTCTTTTAAGCTACTATATTCCGGGTTTGTAAATCCAAGTTTCTTTGCACAACAAAGACCTGCAAGTCTACCTTCTACCATAGCACTGCTTGCTTCCTCAATACCTGCAACGTCTCCGGCAACAAACACACCAGGAACAGTTGTTTCTAACTCTTCATTCCTAACAGGAACATGTCCACTAAATTCTCTTATAAATTTCATTTCACAACCCATTTGCCATAAAAGTTCTCCTAAAGGTGTTAAACCTGTCGATATGCAAAGAACGTCAGTTTCTATATCAAATTCCGTACCCGATATTTCTTTTTTATTTTCATCAAGCTTTATTAGTGTAATCCTTTCCAGCTTGTCCTTCCCATGTGCATGTATCACTCGATGACCAGGCATAATTGGGACTCCTATCCTTTTGAGCTTCGAAGCGTGTACAGCATAACCGCCGTATCTTGGGCCTCTACAAATTACCCCTTTTACCTCAACACCCGCCTGTACTAATTGGTAGCTAACTATTAAGCCGATATTACCGGCTCCTACCATGAAAACACTTTTTCCGGGGCTGACTCCATAAACATTCATTAGTGTCTGTACCGCACCGGCTCCGTATATGCCCGGCAGATCATTATTGGGGAATGCAGGAAATTTTTCAGAAGCGCCAGTGGCAACTATAATTCCCTTTGGTTTTATTTTAATGTAATCGTCGTTTTTTTCTATTGTGAGTACTCCATCTTCATATATACCTAGAACTGTTGCGTCAAGCATAATTTGTATATTATCTTTATACTCTTCCATTTCTTTCACCAGTATTCCGGGTATATCTATACCTCTAACTGATGCGTGTTGCTTTTGTGAACCAAAAAACATATGAGTTTGTTTTATTAGCTGACCCCCCAGCTGGCTATCCCGATCTAATAATAGGACCTTTGCACCTGAAGAGGCGGCATTAATAGCAGCGCAAATACCCGCAGGTCCTCCCCCTATAACTACAATATCAGTTTTTATCACTTCAACTCACCTCTTCCTTTTTGTGTTTCAACAACTGCCCCCTCCGTTAGTTTTTCAACACATGTTCTAACATTTGGTTTGCCATTAACAACCATTAGGCATGATGAGCAATTTCCAATCGCACAATAAAATCCCCGTGGCCTATTGCGATGGTGAGTATAACCAAGCACCTTTATGCCTTGAGCATGGAGTGCAGCAGCTATGGGTTCTCCCTCGTATCCCTCCATTTCCTTTCCATTGTAGGTAAACTTTACTATTTTGCCTTTCTCAAATGTAAGAATTGGATGGCTTTCTATTCTCATCCTTTAACCTCCTGTCTAAAATCATTTTATTTATTCAAATAATAAAAGAATTTATGAACCAAAGTATATATTCTCAAAAAAATCTAAAATTCCTTCTTTAAATTAGTTAAATATTAATTTATTTAAAAGAAATTGCAAATAAACACAAAAATCCACATTAAGCCTATATGTTAATTTTATATTAATGTGGATTAGTTGCTTTTTATATATTAAAGTTAAATTTATTCTTCTTCAGTTTCAACTTCTTCTTTAGCTTCAATTATGCTTAAACTTATTTTTCTCTCAGGTATGTTAGTATCTATTATTTTTACTTTTACGATTTCATTAATTTTTAGAACTTGGGATGGCCTTCCAATTCTTTCTTCAGAAATTTGTGAAATATGAATTAAGCCATCTATTCCGGGCTCGATTTCGGCAAATGCTCCAAAGTTTGCAAATCTTACTATTTTTACTTCAATAATGTCGCCTATATTATATCTTCCTTCAATTGTTGTCCAAGGTTCAGGTAATGTTTGTTTTAAACCCAATGATACTTTATTTTTTTCTTCATTTAATGATAGAATAATTACTTCAACTTTATCTCCCGGATTTAAGACTTCCGAAGGATGGTTCACTCTGCTCCATGATAATTCAGATATATGAATAAGTCCATCTAGACCTCCGATATCTACAAAAGCTCCAAAATCCGTGAGCCTCTTTACTTCTCCTTCAATCCTATTTCCTTCCTCCGCATTATCCCAAAACTCTTTTTGTAATCTTTCTCGTTCTTCAATGATATGAGCTTTCCTAGAAACAATAATTCGTCTATTATCTTTATTGAATTCAATAATTTTAACACTTACTTCTTTATCTCTCATAGATTCCAAATCATTTATATATCTCATATCAAATAATGAAGCCGGCATAAATGCTTTTACTCCATGAATTTCTACAATTCCGCCGCCTTTAACAATTTCTTTCACTATACCTGTAACGGATGTTTGATCGTCGAAAGCGGTTTCCAATTTAACAAAGTTCTTATCAAGTTCAACCATTTTTCTTGAAAGTATTACGTTGCCTTCACCATCATTAATTCTAATAACTTTAACTTCAATTTCATCACCAATATTTAAAACCTCAGACGGTATTATTTCATTATTTAGTGATAAATCTTCTTTGCTTATTATACCGTCAGCTTTATATCCAATATTTACTATAACTTCTTCATCACTTAAAGATAATACTGTGCCTTTAACAGTATCACCTTCATTTAGCCTAACTAGGCTTTTTTCGTATTCTTCCATAATATTTTCATTTGTTTCGTTATTTGTAATATCTTCATTTGAAACATTGATATCAATTTCCGGCTCGTTTTCATTATTATCATTTAAGCCTTCACCAAAAATTTCTTTAGACTCTTCATTATCCTTCATGTTTTCAGTAAGGCTTTCATTTTGATTTTCTTCATTAGGTTTAAACTCTTGTTTTTCATTATTTAAATCCTGCATCTTTCTTATTACCTCCTTTAATATCCAATCAGGTGTCGAAGCCCCTGCTGTTATTCCGATGCTTTTAACATCTTTTAAAAATTTGTAAGGCAGTTCGTTAATAGTTTCAATATGATAAGTATTGGCATTCCTTTCTTTGCATATTTCATATAGTTTTAATGTATTAGAACTATTATAACCGCCGATTACTATCATAGCATCTACTTTTTTCGACAACTCTTTTGCTGAATTTTGCCTTTCTTCTGTAGCAATACATCTCGTATTAAATATTTTGACTGTTTTAAATCTATTTTTAACTTTTTCTACAATTCTATTCCATAGATCAGCAGTTATGGTTGTTTGGGCAACTAAACATATTCTATCATAATTAGGAAGTTTGTCTATTATTTTTGTATCTTGTATAATAGTTCCCGTATTATTACACCATCCATTAATTCCCATAACCTCAGGATGACGTTTGTCTCCGGCTATAAAGATTTTATATCCTTCTTTATGGTACTTATAAACAATTTTGTGTATTTTTGAAACAAATGGGCAAGTGCAATCGATATATTCAATTTCAAGGCTTTTTATTTTATTAAGAATTTCTTTTGTAATCCCGTGAGACCTAATAATTAAAATAGCATCTTTGTTTTCTATATCTTTAAGAGATTGTATTTCGCATAGTCCTTCTTTGGATATCCTTTCTATGACTTGTCTATTGTGGATTAATGGGCCATAACTATATATTTTTTTGTTTTTATTTTCTGCCAATATTTTTATTGTTTCATCAATAGCATTTTTTACACCAAAACAAAATCCTGAATTCTCAGCAATATAGACATCCATAAAACACCCCTACAATGATCTGATTTTCTTCATAATTTCTAAACTGATATTTATATAGTCGTTATTTTTTAACTTAATATCATAAAACTCATTTAAGTATATAACATCTCCAACAATTATTCTAGTTTTTTTAAAAAGCTTATAGCTTGATTTTATAGAAACGGGCAAAATACCTTTTTTTGATTTTATAGATAACATTGCAATGCCGGGTTCTGCTTTTAATTCGTCGGATATGTTTCTTGTTCCTTCAGGAAAAATACCAATATTCTTATTATTCCGTAGCAATTTTAAAGATGTACGGATGCTTTTTAAATCCGGTTCACCTCTTTTAATAGAAAAAGCACCTACTGCTTTTAATAAAGCACCAAGTAATGGATTCTTGAACAATTCATTCTTTGCCATAAAGTGAATTTGGCATGGTAAGGCTGCCGCCATTAATATAGGATCAATGGCTTTTATATGATTACCACATACTATGTAGCCATCTTCTTTCGGTATATTGTCGATGCCCTCTACTTTAATATTATAAAAAATAAATAAAAACGGTTTTATTATAAGCCTCACAATTTTGTATAACATATATGCCCCCTTAAAAATATCAAAATATAATATAATTATGTATTAATTAAATGATTTTATATTAAACAGGATTTCATTAACTACATCGTCTATGCACTTACCGTCAGTGTCTATTATAATAGCATCTTCAGCTTTTCTTAAAGGGGAAACAGCTCTGTTGCTATCAATTATATCTCTTTTTGATATTTGTTCCATTACTTCCTCTAAGGAATAATTAGAACCGGAGGAGTTCAACTCTAATAATCTTCTTCTAGCCCTTTCTTCAACTGAAGCAACCAAAAAAAACTTAAATGCGGCATTGGGAAAAATAGTTGTGCCGATATCTCTTCCTTCAACTACAACATTCTTTTTTAAAGCGATATTTCTTTGTATATCCGCTATAATATCCCTAACTTCTGAAATTTTAGCTATATGCGAAACATTAGAATTTACAATAGCACTTCTTATTTTACTGTTTACATCAATACTGTCTAAAAAAACTTTATTATTAGAGAAATCTATTGTTGAATTTTCTGCTAGCTTTATAATACCATTTATATCGTTCATATCTAAACCTGATTGAATAACTTTAAAAGTGATTGCTCTAAATAAAGAACCTGAATCAATATAAAAATAAGAAAGAGCATCAGCTATTCTTTTTGCGACAGTACTTTTACCAGCCCCCGCAGGCCCGTCTATAGCGATTACTACATTCATTTTATTACCCCCTTATATAACTGCGGAATATACCAATGTCTTATTATTAAACATTTTATAATTTAAGTTTACATTAGTTTCATTTTTACTCTAAAAAGAAATACAAGATTTTTATTTATTTGATAATTTAAATCTGCTTTTGGTATGACTATATTGTCACTAACCCTATATACAAAAACATTTATCTTATCTTTACAATTGATACCATCAATTTCTACTATATCAGATTCTTTCACTTTTAAGTCTATAAATTCACTATTAAAAGTATATTTGCTTGTTCCATTGATAATTATTTCTGGTGTGTTATCTTTATCTATTTTATCTGCTTTTAGAATTATCTCCCCTTCCGTACTATCAAACAAGTCTTCAATTATTGCCTTGCCTTCCATTTTTAATGTTGTATTAGGCGGTAATCCTTCAATAGTAAATAGTATTAAGTACTGAGATAAAGTAGTAATTATAAAGAAAAACAATATAATCTTTTTCAATTTAGTACCAATATATTCCCAAACTATCATATACAAATGAATTTTATTATGAATTTTTGAGCTCATATAATTCTTCCTTGTACAATTAATATAGTTTCTAACAGTGAAAGAAATCACTGTAGAACTTGCAAATCTCATAGGATATTAAATCCTATTTTTAATCTAGTCATTTCTAAAATATCAGACATAACTTTGGT
>JALNWH010000063.1 GCA_023230985.1 Bacillota bacterium | reverse complement strand
CTGAGGCTTCAGCCGAAGGACTTTTTTTCTTTGTAACATAAGATTCTTCACTTACGTTCAGAATGACAATTTCTGCCAAGTTCAAAATAATAATTTCGAGGTTGTCATCCTGAGGCTTCAGCCAAAAGATCCCGAAAGTAAAAAAGTTGGAATAGTTAAAATATAGTGCAATTATTTTAAGGTATATCCACCTTTAATTATCAAAAAAACTTCGCTTCCTGCTCTAACTCCTCTACCGTCTCCTCTGGATGCAATCAACATATGATTTATAACTATGGATTCTCCGCTTTTTAAGTCTTTTGCGGA
Source organism: Bacillota bacterium (assembly GCA_023230985.1). GTDB lineage: Bacteria > Bacillota > Clostridia > Lutisporales > Lutisporaceae > JAAYKT01. Next base: position 10,789 of record JALNWH010000063.1, on the reverse strand, counting down.
TGTGATATCCGAAAGCCCCCCCAGTTCTCCGTATACAGCAGTCGTTATGCCCGATCTTATAATTAATTCCGCACCTTCATCAGCTAGTAACACTTGGCCGGCTTTCATTTCCACAACTTCAAAGGTTAAGGATCTTTCAACTGTTCTCTTGAGCGCTGCAAGTTCTTCGTCTTTTTTTTCTAATTCCAAAATAAGCCTATCAATCTCTTCTAAATTGGAATCAATATAATACTTTATTTGTTCAATCTTTTTGTCAACAAAACTAAGGGTTACAATAGGATCACTTTCCGAGCCCGGTTCCGCACCATCTGCAGATCCGAATACCATTAAATAAATTAATGCGGATAACATTAATATGGCTATTGCAACAATTTTAGTGCTTTTTCTACTCATTATACTACCTCCAAACAAATCATTTGTTTAATAATTCGCCAATAATAACAAAATTCCTGTATTCTAAAATGTTTATTTAGCAATCAAAAAAGGGCTTATGCCCTTTAAATACTATATTCTACAAGTCCAAAACTTATCCCTATACTGTTATCTACTTTTTTCATAAGTTCTTCGGATAGATTGCCAATCCTTTCTTTAAGCCTCTTTTTATCTATGGTTCTTATTTGCTCTAACAGAATAACGGAATCTTTCGCCAACCCGTACTCTTTTGCACTTATTTCCACATGAGTAGGTAGTTTTGCTTTATTGATTTGTGAAGTAATGGCAGCTACTATCACAGTAGGACTGTACCTATTCCCAATGTCGTTTTGTACTACTAGAACAGGCCTTGTCCCGCCTTGTTCTGAACCGACAACAGGACTTAAATCCGCATAGAACATATCCCCTCTTTTTATAATCACATCACTCACGCTCCGCAAGCCTTGTTTCATAATTACATATACACTCTTGGTCAGCAGTAAGTCCGATTTCAGCTAACATCACATTTATTTGTGTCATTTCCAAATATCCCTTTTTCATGCTCTCAACAAAATTAACCTTTTTTACTTCACTTAAATAGTACTCCATAGCCTTACTGACAAATTCATTTCTATCACATTGCCCATTACAAATCATATTGTCAACTTCTTCTAAAAGGCTGCCCGGCAAGCTAACTACAATTCTTTTACATTCTGCCACACTAGCACCTCCAGTATTTCTGTTACTTTAGTAAATAGTATGAACTATATGTAACAATTATACGTCTTGCAATCCCGTTCTATGAATCTATGCTAACCACATATACACTATTATATACCAACTTTTACATCAATGCCATAGATAATATTTGACATTTATGTTTTAATCTTAATCAAATATTAATAATCTACAATAAAAATATATGTATACAATATGTAGACTGTACTATTTAACAGGGTATATATTGTTAACTATGTTCACCGCTTTTCCATTCTTTGTATATACTCTGGGAACTCTTTTGGATATCATACATACTATCTCATAGTTTATTGTACCTAATTTCTCAGCTAATTCATCAATTGATATAAAAGCACCCATTTGTTCGCCAAATAATACAACTTCGTCTCCCACATTCACATCATCTATTCCGGTAACATCAATCATGCACTGATCCATGCATATCCTACCTGCTATAGGGACCCTCAACCCTTTAACCAAGGCTTCCGCTTTCCCTGAAAGCATTCTTGTATACCCATCGGCATAGCCTAGCGGTAACGAAGCTATTTTAGATTTTTTTGCCGCAATATATTTTCTTCCGTAACTGACACTTTCATCTGCTTCAATTTCTTTTACATGACTAATACGGGCTTTTAAGGACATAACTTGTTTTAAATCAATTCTATCAAGCATTACATCAAAAGAAGGTGCCAAACCATAAAGGATTATTCCTGCACGAACCATATCCAAATGCATATCGGGCAAGTCAATAATCGTTGCACTATTAGCACAATGCTTTATATTAATCTTTATTCCTATTTCTTTTAATTTATTAATAGTCCAGTTAAATCTCTCGAATTGCTTGTAAGTATAGTCTTTATCAGCATCATCTGCAATAGCAAAGTGGGTAAATATGCCTTCAATTATTATATTAGGAAGTTTTGAAATCTCCTTTGCGAAATCTACAACTTTTTCTTCCGGCCTTAAACCTATTCTACCCATTCCCGTATCAATTTTTATATGGATTTTTGCTTTTTTATTCTGTCTAACAGATTCATCAGAAATGGCTTTAGCTACCTCATAAGTATATACTGCTTGCTCAATATCATTTTCTACTATTTCTTTCGCTTTTTCAGGCTGGGTATAGCCCATAATTAAAATAGGTTCCTTAACACCGAAGCTTCTTAAATCCAATGCTTCATCCAATACGGCTACTGCAAATCTATCCGCACCGTTTTCAAGCAAAGTTTCCACTATATATTTTGCACCATGACCGTAACCATCTGCTTTAATAACAGCCGTAACCATAGCATTTTTGTCTGTAAGTCTTCTTATTTCCCTCATATTATGCGCCAAGTTGTCTAAGCTTATTTCTGCCCAAACAGACCTAATTCTCTTTAAGTCATACATTTTTAAGGCCTCCTTAGTATTATTTTTGTAATATATTTTTAATCGCATACGGAGTAAATCTGATGATATCCTTCGCTGTAATCCCCCATTCACCTAAGGTCTCCGATGCAACATCACCTGCATAGCCATGTATAAATGCACCGCATATTGCAGCTATATGTGCTTCAAGCCCCTGAGCCGTCAAAGCCGCTATAATACCTGAAAGAACATCTCCTGATCCTGCGGTTGCCATACCGGGATTTCCCGTGGGATTAATCCAAGTCTCTCCCCAAGGAGTAGCTATTATTGTCCTATAGCCTTTTAATACAACAACAACTTGATACTCTTTTGCAAATTTTTCTGCAACACCAATCCTGTCTCGTTGAATATCATCAATACTAATATCCATTAATCGTGCCATTTCACCGGGATGCGGGGTCAAGATAATCTTTCCTACTTTATCATTCAATACAGAAGTCCGTCTTGCTAAGGCATTAAGCCCGTCTGCATCTATAACAATAGTGTTGTCACACTCTTTTATTAATTTTACCAACATATTAAAGACTTCATCGCTTATGCCAAGGCCGGGACCTATAAGCATAGATGAAGTCCCCCCATATTCTCTAATAATCTTATCACTATCAGCACTTGAAATATAACCGTCTTTACTCTCTAAAAGGCCTCTTGTAATTATCTCGGGAACCTTTCCGCTTACAGCATTTATTAAGCTTTCAGGAACTGCCAGTTCAACTATACCTGCACCACTATGCAGTGCTGCTTCAGAAGCTAATAATCCTGCGCCTGTCATTTCTTTTGAACAAGCTATAGCCAGCACCTTACCATAAGTTCCTTTATGACTATTTTTATTCCTTTCTAATAAATATTCGCATAGAAAATTTTCATCAGTTAAATATTTGTTTACTCCGGCTTTATCATATACTTCATTAGGAATAGTCAATCCCTCAACTGACAACTCTCCGCAATGAGCAGGTCCTTCATTTATTACAAGACCTATTTTGGGCAAACCTAAAGTTACGGTTTTATCAGCTTTCACACAGACACTATCTATAAACCCTGTATCACTATTTAAACCCGTAGGAATATCTACAGAAATCACATACGCATTATTACTATTTATGCTCTCCGCTATGAATTGAATCTCAGGTTTTAATTCACCTTTAAAACCTGTACCCAATATTGAGTCAATAATTAAATCCGGCTTATTGCTTATTAAATCTATATCGCCTTTATTTACGTAATTTATAGATAATCCCATATTTTCTATTATTTTTAGATTAATTAACGCATCTCCGGTAATTTTATTGTAATCTCCGCATATAATTATCTTTGTTCGCCATCCTATGCTTACCAAGTGTCTGGCAATTGCAAAACCATCCCCGCCATTATTACCGGTGCCGCATATTATAAGAGAATTACCTTTTTTAGGCAACCCTCCACATTTTATTTCTTTCTCAATTTCTTTCATTACTCCCAAAGCTGCGTTTTCCATCAATACTATCCCGGGAATTAAATAATCTTTAATGGATATTTCGTCTGATATCCGCATTTGCTGTGATGAGCATACTTTCAATATCCATCCACCTCTTTTCAATGGATACTTCTGCCACTGCGGTAGCCGCCGCATATTCTTTACAATGCGTTACACTGATATGAATTAAACCAATATAGTTATTGTCTGCATATTCTTTTAACTTACCATTTAGTCTAACAAAGGGTCTTCCATTTGTATCTCTCATTATCTCTAATTCTTTCCATTTAAACTTGTGAAGCCCGGTGCCTATTGCTTTTAATACTGCTTCCTTAGCTGAAAAACCCCCTGCAATGTTTTGAGGATTCCACTTTCTATATTCATAGTATTCTCGTTCTTCTTCACTAAATAATCTATTTATAAAACCGGAATTACGCTCAATAGCTCTTTTTACTCTGCTTATTTCAATTATATCGGTTCCTATGCCATAAATCATTTATATGCTCCTCCTTAAAACAATGGAGATAATTTCTCTAATCTCTTACTTTGTTATCATTATTTATAATTCTACATCTATTATAGTTTTCCTTCTTATTCATCATATTGAAATATCATCACTTCTCATACTTACTGTATCTGATAGTCAGATTATTATATTTACTACGATTACTGAGTTACAAAACTAAAAGTTTTTCCACAACGTAATCTTTAGCGAATATCAAAAATCTTTAGAAGATAAAAGTATTCATGTGTGAAAAGTGATAATATATTTTTCGGAATTGATATCCTTATCTAATCATTATCTGACTACAATATTAACTAATCTGCCTTTTACCACTATAACCTTAATCACTTTTTTACCTTCAACAAGTGTTTTTACATTCTCATCAGCCATTGCTATATCTTCTATTACGCTATTATCAGCATCGGAAGGTATCATAAGCCTAGTCCTAACTTTTCCGTTTATTTGAACGGCAATTTCTATCTCATCTTTTATAAGCGCTTCCGAATCCCATATAGGCCAATTTTGGTTAAATACGGAATATTCATATCCCATGGTTTCCCAGATCTCCTCTGAAAAATGTGGAGCAAAAGGTGCCAGAAGTCTAATCAAGTCAGCAAAAACATCCTCGAATAGTGTTATATTTTTTTCATTTACATCCGATTCGTATTTATTCAAAGCATTTAAAAGTTCCATCATTCTGGCTATTGCAGTATTAAAATGAAAATCTTCCGCATCAACGGTTACCTCTTTGATTACTCTATTTCTCTCATAATTTAAATCTTTTTCTCCTGAGCCTATTTCTTTTTTGCCTTTTTGATTTCTTAAACCTAATGCCAAATCCTTGACTCTCTCTATTCTATTTAAAAATCTTGCAATAGCTTTAATGCTATCATCATTCCAAGGACCGCCTTCTTCATAAGCAAAGCCAAACATCAAATAAAGCCTAAATACATCAGAACCGTATTCGTCAATATAACTGTCAGGTGAAATAACATTCCCTTTTGATTTGCTCATTTTATTACCGTCAGCACCAAGTATAACCCCTTGATGTTTTAATGATAAAAAGGGCTCGTCAAAATCCAAATAACCTAAATCCCTTAGTGCTTTTGTAAAAAATCTCGCATATAATAAATGCATAACCGCATGCTCGTAACCGCCAACATATTTATCTACCGGCAGCATTTTGTTTATCCATTCTTTATTCCAAGCTTCTTTATCGTTTTTATTATCCGCATAACGCAAAAAATACCATGAGGAACATACGAATGTATCTAAAGTGTCTGCATCCCTTTTTGCCGGACCACCACATTTTGGACATTCAGTATTTATAAATTCGGCAGATTTTCTGAGAGGAGACTCCCCATCAGGAGTAAACTCTACATTATAAGGAAGCAAAACGGGTAAATCCTCTTCAGGAACAGGAACCGTACCGCAATGTTCACAATAAACAATAGGTATAGGTGAACCCCAATATCTTTGTCTGGAAACAAGCCAATCTCTTAATCTATAGTTTATTTTTAATTCGCCTTTGCTCTTTTTGTTTAATTTTTCTACTATTTTAATCATAGCATCTTCTGATTTCATCCCGTTAAAATCGTTGCTATTTACTAAAACTCCATAATCTATATAAGGTAACGGTGCATCACTGCCATCCTTACTATCTATTACTCTCGTTATTTTAAGGTTAAATTTTTCAGCAAATTCAAAATCTCTTTCATCATGTGCCGGTACAGCCATTACACATCCTGTGCCATAAGTTGCTAATACATAATCAGAAATCCAAATAGGCAATCTTTCACCTGTTAGAGGATGAAAACAGTATGCTCCCGTAAATACCCCGGTTTTTTCCTTAACAGTTGACATCCTATCTATTTCACTTTGCTTTGCCGCCCAACTTTTATACTCATTTACAGAATCACGATATTCATCAGTAGTTATTTTATCAACTATTTCATTTTCAGGAGCAAGTACCATATAAGTTATACCATATACAGTGTCAGCCCTGGTTGTAAATACTTTGAACTTTAAATCAGAATTTTCTATTTCAAATTCTATTTCAGCACCTTTTGATTTACCAATCCAGTTAATTTGGCTTTTCTTTGTTCTCTCCGGCCAATCTATATCATCCAGTTTTTCCAGCAATTCTTCTGCATATGCTGTTATCTTGAAAAACCATTGTGTTAAATTCTTTTTTATAACCTCTGTTTCACATCTTTCACAAAAATTCTCTATAACCTGCTCGTTGGCAAGAACTGTCTGGCAACTGGGACACCAGTTGACAGGGGCTTCTTTTCTATAAGCCAGGCCTGCCTCATATAGTTTTAAAAATATCCATTGAGTCCATTTGTAATATTCAGGTGTGCATGTCACAACTTCATAATCCCAATCAAACATAGCACCCATCTCTTTTAATTGCTTTTCCATAGTTTCTATATTCTTCATCGTAGAATCATGAGGATGTATTCCTGTTTTTATTGCATAATTCTCTGCAGGTAATCCAAAAGCATCAAAACCCATAGGTTGAAATACTTCATATCCTTGCATCCTTTTAAACCTCGCCCAAGAATCTGTAGGCCCGAAATTATACCAATGGCCTACATGCAGGTTTGCCCCCGATGGATATGAAAACATTTCCAAGCAATAAAGTTTTTTATCAATTCTATCAGGATTGAAACTATAGAGCTTTGTATCTTCCCATTTCTTTTGCCACTTTCTATCAATCTTTATATTGTACATAACTACCACTCCTATAAAATAATAAACCCCGCCTCTAAGAGACGGGGATAACCCGCGGTACCACTCTAATTAACTATATATTATAGTTCTCTTAAAGTCTTTGGTAACGGTAAGTACCGACTAGCCCTACTATTAATTTCAGACCGCAGCTCCGGGGTGAGTTCAAAACTTTAAAACTGCCATATTCCACCATCCCATGGCTCTCTATAAGTTTCAGCAGTATTTACTAATCCCGTTCTTTGCTTTTATCATATTGTATGTGATTTTATCGTAAATACTAATCATTGTCAATGGATTATTGTTTCTTTGTGATTAACTTGCCTTGCCATGTATCTCTTTCAATAAATCTTCTATCAATTGAATTTAATACTTCCCACTTATTTAAACTCCATTTTGGACCTATAAGGGTGTCTCTTGGTCCGTCTCCGGTCAATCTGTGTATTACCATTTCTTTGGGAAGTCTCTCAACACAGTCAATAACCAAATCAATATATTTTTCTTTTTCTAATAATTCCATGTCCCCTTTTTTATACAATTCCATCATAGGGGTATCTTTCATTAAATGCAAAAGATGCAGCTTAATACCTTGTGTGTTTGTATCAGCAACAAATCTAACAGTGTTTATCATATCATCCCGATTTTCCCCGGGCAAACCTAAAATACAGTGTGTAACTACATCTATTCCCTCTTCTTTTAAAACTTTTATCGAATTAATATATGAATCTAAAGAATAACAACAATTTATCAATCTCATTGTTTCTTTCTTTACCGTTTGCAACCCCAATTCCACCCATAAATAAGTCTTCTTATTTATTTCTTTTAAAAGCCCTATGACGTCCGAAGGCAGACAATCCGGTCTAGTTGCTATTGCAATACCTACAAGATTTTCTTTATTTAACACTGAAAAATACTTTTCTCGCAAAACATCTACCGGTGCATAGGTATTTGTATAAGCTTGAAAATAGGCGATAAACTTCCCATTCCGCCATTTCTTCCTCATCATAGCCTTTGCTTTATCAAATTGTTCGCTTATATTATCACATTTAAAAGTAAAATCACCGGAACCTCTTGGACTGCAAAATATACAGCCTTTATTGGAAATGCTCCCATCCCTATTAGGGCAAGTAAAACCGGCATCAAGGGAAATTTTAAATACCTTTTCGCCGAATCTATTTCTTAAAAAGTGGTTTAAACTATGATATCTTTTCCCGCTCCATTCCATTTTACTAATATGCCCTTTCTTATAAACTTATAATATCGCATTAATAATACTGCATTCACTTATCATTAACCATTTTTCTCAACATTTAAGAAATCTTTATCTAATTTCTCCATTTCTGTCGCTCCCATGATTCCGTGTAAATATGAGTAAATCTTGCTTACATCCTCTTCCAAGTCAACTTTTTTTTGAATTAATATTGATAAGCTTTCCCTAATTTTATTAATTTCATTTTGAGTAGTTTCCGATTCCTGCTTATATTGATTAATCATTTCATATGCTCGTTTAATCGTGTCTTTAAGAAGAATAGTATTATATTTGTCTATTTCAAAAGGAATATTTTCTAACTCTTCAAGTATTTGCGGAATGCGAACATTAATGTCATCTATTTGCCTTTTAGTCTTATCCAGTACCTCAATAACTGAATTGTTTTTATTCTCGTTTAACTCATTTGAAAGGTGCAATATCTTACTCATCAATACCTTTTTCTTCTTTTCAATTTGGCTTAACTCGCCTTCCAAGTCTTTTTCTTTAGCCAACAAGTTTTCCAATTTACCAATTATTCTTTGCATACTCCTTGTACGATGATTGGAAAACAATTGTATCCAATCAGTGGAATATATCAATATAGGAATTCTATTCCTTCTTACCAAGCTATCTTCAATATTAATACTTTTCATTAAATCACCCTTTTCTAATATTGTTTCCCATGAAAAGTAAACATTCTTCTCAGTAATCCAGTCTCATTATATTTATCGTCATTTTATTTTTAATTCTATATTAATTATAATATATTTAAGAATATTGGAAATGTGAAATGTGAAACATTTTTCTATAAAAGTGCTATATCGTATTTTTCACAAATATTTATCATTTCTTCCGGCCATATAGAAGCCTGAATTTCACCAATATGAGCCTTTTTCAAAAAAAACATACAGATTCTTGATTGCCCTATTCCACCGCCTATAGTTAAAGGTAGTTTATCTTCCATAAGCATTCTATGATATTCCAGTCTCAGTCTATCTTCACATTGTGATAATCTTAATTGTTTTAGTAATGCATACTTATCTACCCTTATTCCCATTGATGACAGTTCCAGTGCCATTTCCAATACAGGATACCAAAAAATTATATCTCCATTTAATTCCCAGTCATCATAATCCGGTGATCTTCCATCATGCTCTTGTCCTGACTTAAGCTTACCGCCTATGCCTATTATAAAAACCGCTCCTTTATCCTTAGCTATTGCGTGTTCCCTTTCTTCCGGCTTCATGTGGGGATAAAGATCTTCAAGCTCTTGAGCAGTAATAAAGAATATATCGTCTGGAAGAATAGGCTTATAATTCTTATACTTAAACATCAAATAGTTTTCCGTATTTTTAAAAACTTTAAATATCTCTTTTACTGTAGTTTTCAAGTATTCAACATTTCTATCTTCTTTACTTATTACCTTTTCCCAATCCCACTGATCAACATAAATAGAATGTAGGTTATCTAAATCCTCATCCCTTCTTATTGCATTCATATCTGTATATAGACCTTCATGTATATCAAATCCGTATCTACGAAGAGCCACCCTTTTCCACTTTGCCAAAGATTGTATTATTTCTACTTTTTCCCCTGCCATTGATTTTGCATCAAAATCTACAGGTCTTTCTACACCGCTAAGGTAATCATTTAAACCGGAGCCTGCAGTGACAAATAAAGGTGCGGACACCCTAGTCAGATTTAATTGCTCTGAAAGGTTCCTTTCAAAATAATCTTTAATTTTTTTAATAGCTATTTGTGTTCCCAAAATATCATGCATGGAATTATAATTTTTTGGTTTTATAAATGTTACTTCTCCCAATTTCTTTACCTCCAACTTTCATTAAATTTACTGAATAAGGCTATTAACAATACTGCAAAATCAAAAAACCTTTCATCCCTAATAGGGACGAAAGGCATAATTTCCGTGGTACCACCCAAATTAACTATAAAGTTCACTCATCAGATACGGAATGACAACTCATTCGATATCTTCCATTTCATAACGGAATGGCCCCGTTTAAGCCTACTCTCATTCGATTTCGGTTAAAAACTCATGGATGTTCTTCAACAAGGTTTTCGTACCGACCTTTCACCGCCGCCGATTCGCTATAACTACCTTCCTTGTATACTCTTCCAATCATTGTTGTGATTCTCAATATTCTTTTTCTAAATTATAAATGAGGATTGAATATAAGTCAATGAAAATGCAAAACTTTTTGAAATTGATTAAGGTTTTAATCTAATTGTAAACTAAGATAAGCTCCTTTAAAAGCAGCGTCTAGCTTAGAAAAAT
>JALNWH010000062.1 GCA_023230985.1 Bacillota bacterium | reverse complement strand
ATTATTTGTAACCTTCATATCCAGAAATGTTTTGTCAATAAATTGGTTTTTATAGACTTGATTATACATTATATTGATGCTGTTGTCTTCTATAACTTTATTAATTATGATAGTATCGTCACGGTCAATGTTTAAGGATTTTAAAAAATCATCAATCATCCTTTCTGCCTGCAACTCATTAATCTCGCTGTTTTCTACGTTATCTATACTTTTATTTAAATATATTATTTCCCCATTTTTAAATATTTCTACGGTTATAAGATTATTCTCCACAATAATTTTATTTTCATTTTCCCTTATAAAAACATTAGTATCTGAATTAAAAAAACTCTCTATTGCCTTTTCAGAATTAAATAATTTATATTTAACATAAAGCTGAGAGCCGGGGTTCCCTTTATTTGGTATTAAACCCTTTACTGCAATATCCCGATTTTTTAAATGCTCAAGCACCTCCACAACACTGCCATTCTCACTGTTATATCCTAAGTCGCCGGAATATGATACATAGAATAAAAAAATATCCGCCAATAAAAATACTATTATTAATATGGTTTTTGCCTTAGACCAATTCATATTGCACACTCCTACAGTTAACAAAATCTAATAGGGTTCCGAAAGTATCACTCCGGTCTCAGCATTCATTATATATTTCCCTCTATTTCCTTCATATGTAATAACATCTAATACCCAAACCGGCAGCATAAAAATATCCTTTTCTGTATCAAACTCCATATATGCTAAATATGCATCCATGATTTTTATTTCATCCAAATTCATATTCTTATCATGTAGCCTTTTATATAATATGTCAATAATACTCAGAGGATTTTTTATATCTTTTAATTCACCTGTTTCTTTTATATGCCTGATAAGTCTTTTATATTTTTTCACCTTACCTTCGGCTATTTCTATCTCCACGAGGTCTTTTAAGCCCAAATTATCATTGATTATCGGTAACCCTTCATATCTATAATTGTATTTTATAATGCAACCGTCATTATCAGTTTTTTCAATTGATGATATATATGTATCATAAGGAAAACCCAAATGGTCTTCTATAAAGCCGGTTGCTATATCTACTAAATCATTTATTGACAATATGGACTTTTTAAGTATTATACCACTTGTATAACTCACATACTCAATAAGACCGTCTTTATTTATTTTCATTCCTTTTTCTGAGCCATCTGAATAAATAACAGTTCCGTTTGGTTCGACAATACTTCTTAAAGAGCCCGCTTCTATATTTAAAAAACTTGCTGCTATATCTTTTAAATCCTTATCTTGTATTTCTGATGTTACGGAGACTCTCGGAAGCTTGAAAGAAGAACTATAAGCAGGTATAAACACATCATCACTGAACTTCTCTGAATCCAACTCGTTTAAGAAAACATATGAGTAAGTTTCAAATTTGTTAATCATATCTAATAGAAACTTCATATTGCTTTTTAAGTCTATAGGATTGAATTCATATAAACTGCCCTCTTTTTTATCTAAAATGTAATGTAAATTGCTATCAAAAGACATTATTATTGAGTCTACACCTTTTATATCAATCCAATCCGTTTTATCAAAACCTAATATACTTGCTAAAATATCCACATCAAAAGAAAAAGGCAGTATAATCTCCACATTACTCCCTTGTCTAATTTTGTTTAAATTTTCTATAGGTAATATATCATAAGACATTGATTCTTTTGAGCTAAACAGATTGCCTAAAAAAGCCATACCTTCTTCGAGAATCCTGTTATACAAAGCCCCCTTTTCTGAATCATTAAAGAGAAGGGTGTGTTTACCATTATTATTTATTATCATCTTTTCCGGTTTTATAAAAGCTAAGCTGTCAAATTCCACATCTTTCTTTTCTTCTTTAATTACATTATCCTTAGGCATAATAAAAATACCCTCAATGGAGATATCTAACCATATTCGGGTAGTTAATACTATACTAACAAGTACCAATAAAATTAGAATAGTCGTTTTTAATTTTTCCAGTTTCAAAATTACCATTCCTTGATAATTAAATTATTCTATATTTAAGTCCAAGTCTCCGAATATTCTTGTTCTGAATTCTTTGTTAATCTGCTCTTTGTCATTATATTCAACTACTATTTCTTTAGTTATTTCGCCATTATTATTTATTGCAGTAACTTCGATTTTATATTTGCCCATATTAATTCTAACAGGGACAATAAATATCTGGGAAGCACCGACTATTTCAGAAAAACCACAAGAAAAAATCCATTTCCCCAAATCATAATCAGGCTCTTGGCTTTTCTCTTTTGAAATAATACTTTTTTTACGCGGCAGCCTATACCAATATTTATTTATATTAATTGTAGTATTCTCCAATGCACGTCCTGTAATGGTTATGTCTTTATTATAGAAAATCTTAGGCTCCAGTATGTCCTCAGTATCTTCCAGAAAATTAAAAACAATCTTATTATCATCATCCGCTGATACCACCGCTGAAATCAACGGCAGAATTATCATTGATAACACTAACACAATTATTAAAATTTTTACAAAACCTTTATTGTTTACCAACGGATTCCCCTCCAAAAAACGATAAACTGTTACATCTTTAACTTAATTATACATTATAATTATTACAATTGTGTTACAAAACTATTAAGATAGATTTACATCTTGAAAAAGCGGTAATTTGATAGTTACCTCCGTACCTTCGCCATAAGAGGATTCAAGATTGATGCTGCCCTTATGGGCCTCTACAATTTGTTTTGCGATAGAAAGGCCTAGACCGGTTCCACCCAACATTCTGGATCTTGCTTTGTCCACCCTATAGAACCTTTCAAAAAGTCTTATAGCATCCTCTTTCGGTATACCTATACCGTTATCTATTACCTTTATACTAATATATTCACCATCCTTAGCCAACTTTACATCTATTTTGCCTTTTTCAGGAGTATATTCTATAGAATTGCTGATTATATTTATAATAACCTGCTCAATTCTGTCTTTATCCCCTACAATTGAAGGGATTGTATCCTCAACATGCAAGGATATATTTTGTTTTTTAAATTTCGCTGATATTTCCATTTTATATATACAGTCATTAACTATCTTTGTAATATCAATTTTCTTCATATTCAGCTCTTCTCTATCATAGTCAAGCCTCGATAACATAAGCAAATCCTTAACAAGTCTTGTCATCCTGTCAGATTCACTTTCTATAACATGTATAAATTTCATTGCAGCATCTCTATCATCCAAAGCCCCTGTATGCAAGGTCTCTGCATAGCTTTTTATTGTAGTCAGAGGTGTCCTTAACTCGTGAGATACATTTGCAACAAATTCTTTTCTCATTCTATCCAAATTCTCTTGTTCCGTAACATCTTGTAAAACAATTATTGCACCGGCTATCTCATAGCGTTCGTTTTTAAACGGTACTATACTTACCCTTATTATAGAGTCGCTTATATTTATAATATTATCCTTTTCCTCTTCGTCAAAAATCAGACCGTTTAGCTTAAAGTCCAAACCCAGTATAGCCATTATATCATTAAAGTGCTTTCCTTCTATATCCTGTTCCTTTATTTTAAAAACCTTAAAAGCTGCGGGGTTTGCGTGCAGAATCATACCTTTCATATCTACAGCAACAACACCGTCAGTCATATATGTCAATATAGTCTCAATCTTCGACTTTTCATTATACATCTCATTTAAGGTGCTTTTTAGCCTTAAGGTCATATAATTAAACATCTCTGTAAGCTGTCCTACTTCGTCATTTGATTTAACTGTAATAATATGCCCAAAATCACCCTTTGCAAGTTTTTCCGCTTGGGAGGTTACTTCTTTTATAGGTCCTGTAATGGTTCTAGCCAGAACGCTGCCTAAAAGTATAGTAATACATATTGCCAATATAGTAGCACTGGTCAATATGTTTTTGATATTCACAATAGATTCATTAATTTGAGTTAAGTCAACATTCAAATAGATAGCACCCAATAGTTCATCATTGCCTGATAATATAGGCAATGCAATGCTCTTGTAGTTTTTCTTTAAATCAATAGTGCTATTGTAATCCTTTACTACTTCCCCTCTTAAAGCCCTGTCTATTATAAAACCATCCTCGATGGGGTCTCTCATTTCACCACCTTTATGCGCTAGGTATCTGCCATTTTTATTAAAAATATAAACAGAATGTATCTGATCACCTTGCCCCAAAAACCAATAGTCTATAATGTCCTGAACATTATAGACTCCAATCATTTTATCCTTAAGCAAAAAAGACAGATAGTTGCCTTTTGGCACAACGCTGTTAACCAAATTGCTTATCTGATCTTTTTCAACAGCTTGCACTATGTATAATCCGATTATTGACATGGCAAGCCAAACCAGGAGAACATATATTATTACCAGCTTCCATTGGATGCTTTTTAACATTAACTATACCCTCCTGAAATAATAACCTACGCCTCTCTTTGTAAGAACAAATTTAGCATTGCTGGGATCGTCTTCGACTTTTTCTCTTAATCTTCTCACAGTAACATCTACAGTCCTGACATCTCCATAGTATTCATAACCCCATACTTCTTCCAATAAAGTCTCCCTGGAAAAAACCTGCTCTGCATGAAGAGCCAAATATTTTAAAAGCTCAAACTCTCTCAGTGTAAGCTCTATAATTTTATCCCCTTTTCTTATTTCATACTTATTCAAATCTATAATCAGGCCCCCTGATTTTATCAGCTGCCCTGTTCCGCTCAAACCGCTGTTTTGGAAATTAACTCTTCTGATATTGGCCTTGACTCTGGCTAATAGCTCTCTAACACTAAAAGGCTTGGTCATATAATCATCAGCACCTAATTCCAAGCCTAATACCTTATCTACTTCTTCTTCCTTGGCTGTCAGCATTATGATGGGCGTACTTATATTCTCTCTAAGCTTTTTACATACAGTAAAACCATCCATTACGGGAAGCATTATATCCAAAATAATCAATTCAGGTTTATATTCATATGTAGCATCAATAGCCTTTTTACCGTCTTCAGCTACAAATACTTTATAGCCTTCTTTCTCCAAGTTATATTTTATTATATCGGCTATAGGTTTTTCATCGTCAACAACTAAAATTCTGCTGTTCATGCTTATCCTCCTTTTCCCAATTCTTATTATATAAATTTGATTAGACATCCATATTTATAAGATATATTCTACAACTATATCATTTAACCTTTAAAAATATTTGCAAAATATGATTGTATAAGACTTTTTTCCTAGTAAAATAATACTTTTTACGCATATAATTAAGTGTAATTATAGAATATAATGTAGATTAGAAACAAATATACTAAATAAAATCAATAATGTGTCCCCCCGGATACTGGAAAATAGAATTAGGATTAGATTCTTAATTCTATTTTCTTTTTAAAAATTTCTCTGCCGAAGAAATGGGCACACCTATCTATTGACAAAATAAATTTTCCCCATATATAAATAGAAATGCATCTTCCACCTCTTTCCCTTTTCCCAACTCAGTTAATAATTTGATTAGCCTATCTTTATCAGCTTCATAAATATTTTTTACTTTTTCAAAAGATTGTTTATAAGCTTGTACAGGTTCCAAAGATAAAAAACTGTCTCTTAATTCTTCCATAGTATACTCCTTATCGAAGACTAAGCCTTCACCCCATTCAACATCATAATTAATATACTCTTGATAAAGAGCAAGTCCTTCTGTAAACCATAAATCAATATTTCCGCCGGTAATGTCATCTACAACTTTATGGGTATATTCATGTAATACAGCTCCGTTTTTCTCATATTCATTTAAATCCATATCAAAGGCATTGGGTGAAATAATATGAATTACACCCATATAGTATAGCCCCATTACATCCTGACCTGCCAACGGTTTAATATGATCCCAAAAGTCACTCATCGTATTATAGACGATTATAGGAGTTTTTTTATTCGGATAATAGTCAAATTCTTCACCTATAAGATAATAGGATTTTTCAAATAGTATCCCGAGGCTCTCAATAGTATTTGAATCAATATCTTTACTGTTTATTATAAAATGATTTGTCTCATGGAGATCCCAATCTTTATTCACTTTAGTGTTATTATAATAAGTTATTGTTTTTAAGGCTTTATATCCCGTAATTTTAAAAGCATTATAAGATGAACCCTGCACCATAAAAAATAGCGCTATTAAAATTATAAGCACTATTATTAAAAGTTTTCTTCTCATATCTGTAATCACACTTTCTATAAGACCCTATTTAAAGTATAGAGTCTATAAGTAAAATACAGATACATTATATAATATTTTTATATTAACTTCATTGGTATGTTTTAGCATCCACTGCATCCGCTGCATGAACCGCTGCAGCTTTTATTTGCACCTCCAAGGCATTTACCTTCAAAGATTTGATTAATATTTTTGCTTTCGCACTTAGGACATATTACTTTATCTCTATTTGAAGCATTCACTATTTCAAAAAACTTTTCTCCGCAATCTTCACATTTATAATCAATGATTGCCATCTATTATTCCTCCTACAGGTAATTCAACGGATTAACCGGCTGCCCATTTTTTCTAATCTCAAAGTGCAAATGAGGTCCCGTACTCCTCCCGGTATTTCCCACAGCACCTATGGTTTGCCCTTTATATACCTTATCACCAACCTTGACTTTATAGCTGCTAAGGTGTCCGTAATAAGTCACAAAATTTGCTCCGTGATCAATTTTAATCAACTTACCATAACTTCCGCTTGTACCTACAAAAATCACTACTCCCCCATCCGCAGCATTAACGGGAGTCCCTATAGGTGCGCCAATGTCTATTCCGTCATGATGCCTGCCCCGTCTCATGCCAAATCTGGATGTCAGACTTCCTCTTGTGGGAGTTGAAAAGACTCCTGTCCCTTTTTTAGGCGGAGGGTCTTTAGTACCTTTAACAAGTATTTGCTCTTTAGGCTTTTTTATTACCTTTTCACTTAGAATATCTCTTTTTACTTCAATACCGTTAACCTTTGTAATATCTGCAATAACTTCTTTCTCCCCGTATTCGCCTTTAACCCTGATTGAGGTTTGATCCTTATATAAGCTATTGCTGTATTCTAATTTCTGTTCAAAATCTATCTTATCAATATATTTCGATTCTTCTACTGTTTTAACACTGATCAATGGCTTTGGAACTATAAGATTTAGTTCTTGCCCTATTTGGATTTTTTCCGGGTTTGCTTCCGGATTGGCTTTTATTAAATCATCTACACTAATATCATACTTCCTGGATATACTCCAAAAGCTTTCTCCGGAGTCTACCTTATGTATTTTTATTTCATCGGTACCGGTTATTATAATCTTTTGGGCTTCTTCCGCCTCTGCCAAATCCGATAATTGGCCGAAGTCCTCTTTTACTTCTACTTTTTCATCAAAAGTGATTTCCTTCAGCTCTTCTTCATTGATTCCTTTTAGATAATTATCTTTCACAAACTCGAGAACGCTTTCCGCTTCTTCTTTTGTTTTAAAGCATGCAATTACATTATCATCAGCATATATAATAAATGATTTGACACTGTAATCAATATGCTTTATCAGCTGTTCTTCTAAATCTTTACCTTCGTATAACTCTTTCTTTGATGTCCTTACCTTTTCATAAGAAGGCTCAAACTTAAAGGCTACTACACTGTCACATTCTTTTTCCAACCGGCTCTTTATACTGCTTATGGCATCTGCTGCTATTTTCTTACTTTTAACCCTGACTACTTCCTCATTATTTATAATAACCGCATAAGAATTCTTAGCAAAAAGTGAAAAAAGAATAATAACAAGCAAAACAATTACAGCTATGCTTGCTATAAATCTTCTATTGTTTACAATTTTAAAATTAATTGATGGCCACTTTATATGTAGTTTTCCGTTTCTGTTATGTAAGTTTCCCATACGGGACTTAAGCCTTTTTAAGCTATCAAGGGTTTTGGAACCAAAGCCTTTAGCTCTTGATTTGAGCTTACTCAAACCGCTTTCACTATTGCTTCCCTCCATCAATACATCTCCCTTCGGTAAGCTTATTCTATTTTATACTACTTTAGTTTTTAATTCAATAAAAATTTTTATTCCCATATTATTTGCCTTGTAGTTCAGCAATCGCAACGAACATAGTAAGCTGCTTATCAGAAACAGTTAAGGTATGAGCAATAACTAATAGTGTTATGTGTGATAAAACCTCAAATATCTAAGCTGTAACTTAATACTCAAAAATAAGTTAAAAAATCGAGTTAATAATACATAATTACACCTAATTCTTGTTTTTAATTTAATTATTATTTTTATCAATGTTATAATATAATATACTTAAATAAAAAATTTCAAGCCATATTGAACTTCTTTTCAGGAGGTATATTATTGAATTATTTTCGGCTTAAACATTTCAACGAGGATTTAGGCAACACTTTAATTGAAAATGTTTTTATAAATCACTATATGCCAAATGCCCCGGGGGATTATGTAAAAGTATACCTCTTAGGGCTTAAATCTTCTTGCAGCCAAACTAATAACTTTATTTCCAATGATACCATGGCGAAAACCATCGGGACAAGCACCGAGACCGTGGAAGAAGCTTGGGCTTATTGGGAAGAACAAGGCATAATTAAAAAGGTCTTTTCTTTTGAGGAAGACTGCACTTTTATTGAATTTCTCAGCATAAAAGAATTAATGTTAAATATAAAAGGAGATAAAAAAAAGTACGGTAAATACGATGTTGACCGTATTATTTTTGCCAGACAGGATAATGAAATAAAGAATATGTTCGACCATATAAACAAAACTTATGGGCGGGAGTTATCACAAAAAGAAATATTTACCATCCTGGATTGGATTGATGATTACAAATTCCCTCCCGAGATAGTAATTATGATTATTGAATACTGCTATTCCAAGAAGATAAAAGACTTGCCTTATCTAAAGCAAGTAGCAAGAAATTGGTTTGATGCGGGAATTAATTCTAAAAGTAAAGCCCTGGAATATATGAATCAGCATAAAGAAAGATGGTATAATTACAGCAAGGTACTGAATTTCCTTAGAATTAAGCGTCAGCCCACCGTTGCTGAGGAAAAAGTATTATATAAATGGTTCTATGAATATGCTTTTAGCGATGAAATTATATTAAAAGCCTGTGAACTGACGGTTAATACGATAAAACCTTCTATTTCATACATGGATAAGATTCTTACCGATTGGCATGGAAAAGAATTTAAAACTTTAAAGGAAATAGAACAATATTTATCTAAAAAGCCAAAGGATACGGTTAAAGGAAGAGCAAAGACACAAAAGAGTACATTTGATAATTTTGCCGGGCGTACTTACGACCCTGAATTACTAAAACAGAGACTACTGAAAAAAGACAGAGGTGGCCCTAATGAATAATATTAATAAAATTTTTTTAGAATACGAAAAAACCCGCGAAAGTAATAAGCAGAGCTTGGAAAACAGGAAAGCAAAAATCTACAACCAGCTGCCTCGACTTAAAGCAATCGAAGAAGAAATGGTTGAGTTGGGATTGGAAATAGCTAAGTCTGTGCTAAAAGAAGATAATAAGGCGAAATTGAATTCCTTAAAAAGAAAGCAAAAAGATTTAAGAGTGGAGAAAACTGAGATACTTGCTTCAAAAAACTACGGGGATGATATTTTAGAACTTAGATATGAATGCGATAAATGCAAGGATACCGGTTTTGTCGGCTTCAATAAATGTTCTTGTTTTATACAAAAACAAATTGAATATAATTATATGATGTCGAATCTATCGGAAACAAAAGAGAACTTTGATAATTTTAATCTTAAATATTATTCAGAAACACCAAAAAAAGACGGCTTATCTCCAAGAAAAAACATGGAGCATATTTATAGAGAATGTATTGATTATGTAAATACTTTTGATAAACATAATAGAAACATGCTTTTTATCGGAAGGCCGGGACTGGGAAAGACCTTTCTTTGCCACTCCATAGCAAAAGAATTGCTTAAAACAGGTAAAAGCATAATATATCATTCCGCTCCGGATTTAATAGACTTGGTACGAAAATATAAATTTAATTTTGAAAATGAAGAACAAAGCGATACGGTGCTGGATAATATAAATACCTGTGATTTACTGATAATTGATGATTTAGGTACGGAGCTATCCACCCAGTTTTCCGGACTTGTCATATATAATATATTAAATAAAAGAATGATGGAATCAAAAAAAATGATAATAGCTACCAATCTAGATGTAAAAGAAATAATAAGAGACTATTCGGAGAGAATAACCTCACGCATATTCGGAAGTTTTGATATGTTTGAATTTTTTGGTGAAGATATTCGCATTCTTATGAAGATGAGTTAAAAAGACATTGAGCTTATATATTCATCTGCAAATACAGTACCGGCAGAAAGTTCAATATAGTCGCTTTTCTCAACTATTTTGGCACATTCTTTTATATTGTTATTATCTAATATTATAGAGGATGCCCCATATAAAGCTGCATTTCCAAGAATCTCCGTTTTGCTCTTCATCCCTTTAGGTATGAGACCTATATTTTCTGCTGAATCCAAATTAATATAAGAACCAAAACCGCCGCAAATATAAAATCTGTCAATATCTTGTGCACTGACTCCCGACTCAATAAGTAAAGCATTTATTCCACCGGCAATAGCACCTTTGGCCAATTGTATTTGCCTTATGTCTTTTTGAGTAATATAAATATCACTCTTATCAAATTTAAAAGCTAATTGGCTATTAACTTCAATAATATGTTGTGAAAAATTATGCCCTTTCTTTAATATCTTGCCTGTATTGTCGATAATACCTTGGCTTAAAAATACGGATACGGTATCAATAATACCTGTTCCACAGATACCTATGGGCTTTTTATCATTAATAGTTTTATAATCTATGCTATTATTTCTCTTATTAAAATACACACTGCTTATAGCACCTTCTATCGCCGACGAACCCAATTCTATACCTACACCCTCAAAAACCGGCCCGGCGGCTGTAGAACAGCACTTAATACCTCCATTATGATATAAAGCCATCTCTCCGTTTGTCCCTATATCCACTAATAAAGAGCATTCTTCTTTGTTTAGCATATCGCTTACTAAAACTGCACAAACCAAGTCAGCGCCAATATAAGCGGAAATACAAGGAGATAAATAAATTTTAGAATCCGTTGCAATAGTGAGTCCTAGATT
>JALNWH010000061.1 GCA_023230985.1 Bacillota bacterium | reverse complement strand
GTATATGAACTTGTAAAGATGGATATTAAAACAAGAATTAAGATGAATCAATGAATGTTCATGGCTTATAAATAGATTAAGTTGTTCTAATGGAAGAAAATTGAAAGAGAGAATTGATTTAAGAATTTACAGATATAAATATATATTTCTTTGAGTGTGAAAAATTATTATCCCTCAATAAAGTCCATGATTATAACGTTTAAATTATTCTATTAGATAAATGATCTTTTATTCTTATTGAACCCTTAATAGCTACCCCTAAAAATACAAATATGACAAATACATGTATTATTCAATTGCAACAGATTCTGAATTCAGTTGTTTTCACAATGATTGGAATCTGTGGAGGTATTGTTGGGTTGATTGGAGGCTGTATATCAATATGTGAAATATGGACCAACAGAAAGCCAAAGTTAAAGCTTTTTGCACCTTTTTATTGGCATGGTCAGAATACTAAAACAGGTTTAGTTTTATCAATACTTCTTCGAATTTCAAATTCGACAAAAAAAAGTGCATTTCTCTATTTTGAAACAATATCTGTAGAAATTAAAAAAAATAATATTTGGACTAAAGGGCAAGTTTTAACTGTTATGTCTGACACTATTGCTTGTGATCTTCCAATTGAATATCAAGCGATTTATGGTATCAATAAAGTAGCATATCTTAATAGTTTCACTGATGCTGTAATTGAACGTAATAATCCTTTGACAAGATATATAGCAATTGGAGGTTTGGATAAGGAATGTCTTTTAAATCCGGAAGGTGTTAGAATAACTGTTGAAGATTGTTACCATAAAGTATATACACTTTCAGTGGATAGTTTTGTCAAGCAGAAAAATAAACATTTTAGAAATATTGCAATGGAAATGAAGTGACTATAGCGATTTTTTATATTACACTTTACTTTTTGCTTTGACGAACCAATTTTGGAAATCAGTTTGTTATGAACATACGAGATTTAGTAAGGGAAACGAAAAGGTAAACAAAGAAATATATACAAAACTAAAGCAGTTCGTTACGCAAAAAACGTTTTCTTATTTTTACATCTTAGTAAACTACGCATATATGAATAGAAAAAAACAAAGCAACAGGGCAAATCTGATTTACGAGAAATCATCAGTGCGAATCCGTGCGAACCCACAACCCGCTCAGAGCACCGCTTTCTAACTTTATGAACTTTCTAACTTTATAAACTTTCTAACTTTATGAACTCGTAGCCCGCAATTCAAAACATTTCCCCCATTCCTCCGTTATATAAATCAATGGTCAATACGCGTGTTATACATCTTGATTATATAAACCACAAACAATATAGCAAACAAGCATTTTTTTGATTACATTTGCATGTTTTTAAGTACATATGGAAAAATATGAGCTGCAGGTCATAATTACGCATTTCTAACGTTGTTGAGATGTATGGTTTAAGAAATATGAATTTCCAAACGCCCTATAAGTCTAAACTAATTAGCAAAATGATATCCTTGTCTTTGCTGATGAAAATCCGCTATATAAGTGTATGATATGGGAATGGTGAAGAAGTGTGTTGGGTTGTTTAGGGTTGTGAGAAATAGGAATGAAGGGAAAAGGAGTATAAGTTTTGGGAGGTGTTTTTGAAAATGAACTGCACACATATTACTCAAAAATTATAGAATAAAACCAAGTTGGATATAGCTAAAAACAATAGGAGAATAGCTAAAAATACACTTATGCTGTATTTTAGACAGATACTAACTTTATTAGTAAGTCTATATACAGTTAGGGTAGTATTGGATGTGCTTGGAGTTGAAGATTATGGGATTTATGCAGTAGTAGGTGGTATCGTCTCTCTATTATCTTTCCTCAGTGGTACGATGGCATCGGCTACGCAGCGATTTTTTGCTTTTGCTTTAGGGCAAAAGGATAAGGAACGATTGAATAAAGTATTATCGGTAAATTTAATAATCTATGTGGTTATTGCTGTAGGAGCTTTGATATTATTGGAAACAATCGGACTCTGGTATGTGAATAACAAATTACACATTCCGATCGAAAGATTTGAATCCGCCCGTGTAGTATATCATTTCGCCGTATTAACATTTATCGCGACCATACTAAGGTCACCATTCATGGCATTGATTATTGCATACGAGGATATGCAAATTTATGCATATATGTCTATCATAGAAGCAATATTAAAATTGGGCATTGTATATCTATTGGTTTACATATCTTTTGACAAACTTGAATTGTACGGAATTCTTATATTTGCTGTCTCATTATTCACGTCATTGATTTATGCAGTGATAGCCTTTTATAAATACAAAGATTGTAGATTTAAATTGTCTAATTGGGACAAACCCATGTTTAAAGAGATAACAGGGTTTACCGGCTGGACTCTTTTCGGACAAATTTCTACAGTTACAAGGAATCAAGCGGTTACAATCCTGATGAATCAAGTTTTTAATCCGGTTATAGTTGCAGCACGAGCTGTTGCACTGAATGTAAGTAGTCAAACTAATATCTTTTCATCAAATTTTAATACAAGTTTGTATCCACCAATCATTAAGTATTATGCTGCTGGTGAAAAAGAAAATATGTTTACCCTGCTCTTTCACGGCTCCAAAATTACATTTTTTCTAATGTGGGTGTTAGCTCTACCGCTCATGATTGAGATGGAGGCTGTTTTGAATTTGTGGTTGAAAAATCCTCCTCAATATGCTGTTTTGTTTACTCAACTTTCTATCGTTGAATCTGTTATATTGTCTGTAAGTCTTCCACTTACAACAGCAGCAAGGGCTCCCGGTAGAATGAAAACATATGAATTGTCCTTAGGTTTGATTCAAATGGCTATCTTTGTAGTTGCTTGGATAGTACTTAGATTAGGTGGGGCTGCCTATTCGGTTTTTATAGTAGCAATTGTAGCTAATATAGTGATGTTCTTCGTTAGATTGTATATTGTTAGAAATTTAATAGGCTTATCAGTACGGCGCTATATTAAACAAGTTATAATACCTGTTGTGATGGTAGGATTTATTTCTATTTTGCCTTCTTATTTAATTCACCGAACACTACCGGAAGGTTTAATATATTCAATGATCTCTATTGTGCTAAGTGTGGTGATTTGTTTGATAACAATGTATTATGTTGGACTAGAAAAATATTTTCGAGATAGAATAAAAAAAACAGTGTTGTTCAAAATAAAGAATACTATTAGGAATTAAAATGGATATTTTGATATTCGGAGGAACTGGGGTAATGGGTAATTACTTGGTAGATCAACTATCGAGTAGTGAAAATAATATAGTAGTAACAACACGATTAAAAAGAGAAGCAAAAGGAAGTGTTAAATATGTGCAAGGCAATGCAAAAGATGAAGAGTTTTTTTATTCAGTTATTTCAAAACATTGGGATGTAATTATAGATTTCATGGTTTATAAAACATCTGAATTCCAAGAACGCATAACTCCTCTTTTGAACGCTACTAATCAATATGTGTTTTTAAGTTCATCACGCGTATATGCAGAATCTGGCGAACCTTTAAAAGAAACTTCTCCCAGATTATTGGATCAGAGTAAGGACTATGATTTTTTGAGAACTGATGAGTACTCACTGACTAAAGCAAGACAAGAGAATCTATTGATTAATTCAGGTAAATCTAATTGGACTATAGTTAGACCATATATCACTTTTGGTGATTACCGATTACAGCTTGGAACTCTAGAGAAGGAGGATTGGCTATACAGAGCACTAAGAGGTAGAACAATCGTCTTTTCATCTGACATAGCTCAAAAAATGACCACGATGACTCACGGCTTAGATGTGGCTAAAGGTATTGCATCGTTGATAGGAGACACAAAGGCGTTTGGTGAGATATTTCATATTACTACACCTAAACCAATTATGTGGAGTGAAGTATTGGATACTTATTTAAATGCTATAGGAATTTTGTCAGAAAACCATCCCAAAATTCAATATATAAATATAGATGATTTTCACAAACTTCACAGTGCAAAATACCAAATCAATTATGATAGGATGTATGACAGGGTTTTCGATAATTCCAAAATTGATAAATTTATAGATGTTGATAATTTTGGAGACAGTAAAGACCGATTAACGATGTGTTTAGCAAACTTCTTAGAGCAACCGCAATTCAAAAATATAAACTGGAAAGCCGAGGCATTAAAAGATAAAATCACTAAAGAAGTAGCTAAACTATCAGAAATAACGGGAATAAAGCAAAAACTCAAATACTTTCTTTATAGATTTGTAATCAGTTAAAAACATACAATTATGGCATTTCATTATACAGACGAAAAAAATGTGCAAATAGTAATTTCATTACTAAAAGAGCACGGTATAAGAAAAATTATTGCATCACCAGGCGCCACAAATATAACATTTGTTATAAGTGCGAAAAAAGACTCGTTCTTTGAAATATACTCTTCAGTAGATGAAAGATCTGCTGCCTATATTGCATGTGGATTATCTGCCGAAACTGGAGAACCTGTAGTTTTAAGTTGTACAGGAGCTACAGCTGCACGCAATTATTTTCCGGGTTTAACGGAAGCATTTTATAGAAAACTTCCAATTTTGACTATTACATCCACTCAAGATATTTCGAGTGTAGGCCATCATATAGCGCAAGTGACTGATAGAAGTGTAAAACCTAATGATACAGTCATTTATAGCACTTACTTGCAACTAATCAAAGACCAGACTGATTTATGGGATTGCGAGATGAAGGCAAACAGAGCAATTTTAGAACTATTTAGAAGAGGGGGTGGTCCGGTACATATTAATTTAGCAACAGGGTATAGTAATAATTATGATGCTAAAGAATTACCTACTTATCGTGTCATACACAGAATTACTCAATCAAGCATATTTCCGGATTTGCCTGATGGAAAAATAGCTATTTTTGTTGGTTCACACCATACAATGAATAAAAGTTTAACACAATCTATTGATGAGTTTTGTGCTGCTAATAATGCAGTTGTGTTTTGCGATCATACCAGTGGCTATTATGGTAAGTATAAGGTTGTTTATTCTCTTATTACAGGTCAACGTTTGTTAGATAAGACTGGCATTACTCCAGACTTATTGATTCATATAGGCGAAGTGTCCGGTGATTATTCGACTCTTGGCTTAGGTGGAAAGGTGGTATGGCGGGTGAATGAGGACGGTGAGATAAGAGATACATTTAAAAAACTCAAATATGTATTTGAAATGCCGGAGGAGGTTTTCTTCAAAAACTACACACATCAAGACAAAGATTTAAAAGATGATTATTTACTCCTTTGTAAGCAACAACTGGAAGAAACAAGAACTAAAGTTTCTGAAGTTCCATTTTCAAATGTATGGTTAGCTTCCAAACTGGCACATCGCATTCCAGCAAACAGTACCATTCATTTTGGAATTTTAAATAGTTTAAGAACATGGAATTTTTTTGATCTTCCTAAAGGAGTCACTTCAGCATCCAACGTTGGGGGATTTGGTATTGATGGTATTGTATCATCGCTTGTAGGCGCATCATTAGCAGATAAAAATAAACTTTTCTTCGGTATAGTTGGTGATTTAGCTTTTTTCTACGATATGAATGTAATAGGGAATAGACATGTTGGTAATAATCTACGGATACTGTTAGTTAATAATGGAAAAGGAACCGAATTTAGGCAGTTTAATCATAAAGCTGCTCAATTTGGTGATGAAGCCGATGAGTTTATTGCAGCAGCAGGTCATTTCGGTAACAAATCTCCGGAATTAGTTAAAAATTATTGTCAGAATTTAGGTTTTGAATATGTTAGCGCTTCTAATAAAGAAGAATTTGAAGAGTTATATGAAAGGTTTATACATCCGGAATTAACAGACAAACCTATGATGTTTGAAGTGTTCACCACAAGTGAAGATGAAAGCAAAGCTTTAGAGATGATAACCTCTTTAGAGGTCAGTACAAGTACTCAAGTTATGGATATTGCCAAGCAGCTATTAGGTAATAAAGGTATAAAAACCGTGAAGAAAATACTCAAACGATAGATATTTTGGTATTATGAAAATCGGCATTCTCACTTATCACTTTTCTAACAACAATTATGGTGCAGTACTACAGACATTTGCATCATGTCAAATCCTTAAACAATTAGGTGTTCAGCCTGAAGTAATTAACTTATTGCCAAATAAGCCCATAGGTCTGATTGAAAAACTAAAAAATAGAACAAAATCATTTATCTTCAACAATATCCAATTCGAGTGTTTCAGAAAACGATATTTTGATTTAACAAAACCTTTTTACCATTTTGATGATTTAAAGGTCTTGAATGATTATTTTGAAGGATTTTATGTGGGTAGCGATCAAGTATGGAGAGCATCCATGGCAAATGAAAACTTAAGTCATTACTTTTTAGATTTTGCACAAGACTCTAAGATCAAAATGTCTTATGCTGCCAGCTTTGGTATTGATAAATGGGAGGGAACTGTCCATGATATTGGTTTTTTCCAAAAACTACTGCATAGGTTTAATGCTGTTTCGGTAAGAGAAAATGATGGTGTCAGTATTTGTAAAAAAATATTTGACAAAAAAGCTGTAAGTGTTTTGGACCCTGTTCTCTTGTTGGAGAAATATCATTATATGCGTATAATAAAGAAGCATAAGAAATTTAATAAAGACTCCTTTATTGCATATCATCTTATTCAGGATAAATTAGCTACTTCAGATTTTTTTAGAGATGTAAAAAATAAATCAGAACTAAATATTATCAATCTTTACGGAAACGAAAAGAAGCTATTTGGAAAAAGTGGTTTAAGATTTTATTCTGTT
This sequence comes from Bacillota bacterium, assembly GCA_023230985.1. Lineage (GTDB taxonomy): Bacteria > Bacillota > Clostridia > Lutisporales > Lutisporaceae > JAAYKT01. The sequence continues at coordinate 4,416 of JALNWH010000061.1, read as the reverse complement.
GAAAATTGGCTATATGGCATTCTACAAGCTGAATTTATAATAACAGATTCCTTTCATTGCCTATTATTTGCACTCATATTTGAGAAAAATTTTGTATGTGTGCCCAATAAACATGGTGGAGTTTCTAGAATTAAAAACATTTTAAAAATGATTGGATTAGAGCATAGATTCATTTCTTGTAGTGAAGTTGATTTAACGCAGCTGACAAGTCAGAAAATTGATTTCAGTAAGGTACAGAAAAATCTTTATCATTTGAAAAAATTCTCTATAGAGTATATCCAGCATTCATTCAAAAAATAAAATATCATGTAATAATGAAGAGTATAAAATTTAAATACTTGATTATAATTTTAGTTGTAATTATCGCGATTGAACCTATTATACAAGTTGTAAAAATTCAGCCTTTAACTATTATCAAGGTGAATATCAAAAAATACAACTAAACTACAAAAAAGTAATTATAGTAGAATCAATAAGTGTGATTTTGTTGTTCAGTTTGATGTTTTTTATGTTTGTTATTATTAAAGGCGTATTTAGAAGATGACATTAACAATCTTGTTTACAACGACTCATGCTGACACACTCGGAAATGCGTGTCGTTTGGAGATGGTTGAATTTTTAACTCAAAAATTTAACTCTGTTATACTAACTGATGTTTATGAGTTATTTAGGAATAAATGTCCAAATAATAAAGTTGTTGAGATTAAAACGGAATATCAATACTCACTTCCGTTAATCAACGATATAAAATATTGGAAGCAAGCAGCTAAAATTATCAATGATGAAGATTCAGATATAGTTTTTATGTTTGACGATACTTCTCCAATTACTCTGTGGATTAACAAACCGGTATTTCAATATGTGCATCAATATGGAGTTCGAACAAGTGAGGTGAAAAATAATTTACTTAAAAAAAGCGTAGTTATGATTATTAATCGTATAAAGCACCACCTATATTTAAGTGGATTAAAAAAATCTAAACATGTATTTGTCGTTTCAAAACCAATTGTTGAATTGTTAACAAAAAAGGGTGTTCATAATGTTTCCCAAGTACCTCATGCTTTAAATTTGAATAAATTTTATAGTCCGGAGATTGTTGATTTTCATTTAAAATTACATCAATTAAAGGAACAAGAAAATTTTATTATTACTTATACAGGTTGGGTTACTGAAAATCGCGGTTTTCAATTGATGATGGATACTATAAGAATAACGACTGAGAAAGATGATAAAATTATATTAGTTATTGCTGGAGCTGATTCTAAATTCAGTGAGAAAATTCAGAATTTTGCAAAGATAAATCAAATAGAAAAGAATATTGTAAACTTTGGGATAATTGATATGGCTTTGATTCCCGGAATATTAAAATTTTCAGATGTATGTTTAAGTTTTTTAGACCCGGATGTTCCTGCATATAAAATATCGCCACCACAAAAGGTTATTGAATATTTTGCTGCTGGGAAACCTGTGATATGCAATCAAATCGAAACACACAATTGGATAGTAGAAAATGGCAAAACCGGTTTTATCACTCAGATGAATGCGGATGAAGTAAGCAATGCTGTCATAAGGCTAAAAGAAGATACTGATTTATATCAGCAAATGTGTGTGAACGCCTCCCTCGAATCTAATAAATATGCCATCGAGAAAGTATATGGCAACATGGTTGAAACAATGATTAAGCAGTATGATTAGTACCATCAAATCAATTCTCAAAAACACCATTTTAGGACGTATTCTTAGATACTTAAGATATTTTTTTAGTCGTTATTTTTTAAAATGGAGATTTTCTAATTATAAGCTGTCAGAGAATGTAAAAATTTCTGCTGTAGATTCAAAAGGGGTTAGTTTTTTTGGATATTATAACCTCTCACCAGAAAACAAAAACGGCGATATTATTTATTTGAAAGTAAAAGATGAAAAAGTGAGAGGTAGTTTGTACGAACCTGCTTCTATCATGTTGAAAAGAGAAAATGGCACTATCATTAAAGTTGCAGAGACTAAGGCTTGGAATTGGCAGCAAGGCTGTATGCTACAATGGATGCCGGATAACACTGATAGAATAATATTTAATGATTACAACAACTCTTCAAATAGTTATTATTCAAAAATAATGAACACCGGTGGAGAAATAATTCATCAATACAATAAACCAATTTATGCCCTTTCAAAAAACGGAAAATATGCATTAACTCTTAATTTTGATCGCTTAGCAACAATGCGTCCCGATTATGGATATTTTAACAAAAAGAATGTTGTGTTACCGAGTGATGAACAGGATGGCATCTGGTTTATTGATCTTGAAACCAATGATATTCAATTAATTATTACATTGGAACAATTGAAAGAGCTATCATGGGTACCCACCATGACAAATGCCAAGCATAAGGTAAATCATATTGACATAAATCCCTCAGGGTCAAGATTTATGTTTTTGCATCGATGGGTTGGATCGCAAGGAAGATTTATGCGATTGATTACAGCAAATCCTGATGGGAGTGATATGTGTATTTTAAATGGTGATGAAATGACGTCACATTCGTGTTGGTTAAATGATGAAGAAATTATTTCTTTTTGTAAGATTGAAGATGAAACAGGATATTTTAAGTTGAAAGATTATTCGAAAGAGAGCCACTATTTTACAGATTTACCAAAAACAGATGGACATCCAACGCTATCCTTGAGCAAAAAGTTTTTAATTACAGACACGTATCCAGGTAAAATAAGATTTTCAAAATTGATTTATTATGATTTGGCACATGATCAATTAATAACAATTGGTGGTTTTAACCAGCCTTTAAAATACTCAGGAGAAAGAAGGGTTGATCTCCATCCGAAATTGAATCTCCAAAGCAATAATGTTTTCTTTGAATCTGCCCATACGGGTAAGAGAAAATTATTTAAAGTAGATATAGAAAAAATAATAGATTTTACTCATGGAAAGCAATATTTATAAAAACGTCCTTTTTGTCATACCTGACCAGTTTGGATATTCCGCTGGTTACTATTATTATTGTAAATACCTGATTCAAGAAGGGTTTGATAGTGTTGGAGTGATTTGCTTGGATTGTGGTAAACCCAAGGTAGAAGCTCCGGAAGGAACCGCTGTCTATTATGTAAAAGCTAAAAATGCACTACACAATAGACTTCAAATGCTTCTTGTGTTTCTATCCGTAAAAAAGCATTATCAAAGATATATTATAAAACAATTTATAGGGGTGTCAATTTTTACTTTCTTTTGTAAATCTCAAGATAGTTGGCTGGACATACGTACTGGAAGTGTAAGAAAAAGGGTTTTGAGTAGATTTATTGAGAATAAAATCATTCTATTAGAATCTTCCTTATTTCATAAAATTTTTATTCTGTCCTTACCGCTTGCTAAAAAATTAAACCTCAAGGAAAATAAGATTGTATGGTTACCACTTGGTGCTGATGAAATATCAAAAGAAAAGAAAGATTATTTACAAAGTATGAACTTTTTATACATTGGAACTTTTTATGGGCGTAACTTACATCAATGCATCGAGGGTTTTGCTAAATTCTATTTGGAGTACAGAGAAAAAATTAACATATCGTTTGATATAGTTGGAGACGGACCGAATAGCGATGTTCTACGAATAAATTCTGTGATATATGGTAATAAATTGAATGATATTGTAAAGCTACATGGTGAATTAAATCATTTAGATGCAACAGCACTATTTGAAAAATGTAATTTTGGTGTTTCGTATGTACCGATGACTGATTTTTATCAACTTCAACCACCCACAAAGATTTTCGAATATGTTCTGTCAGGTTTGGTTTGTATTGCCACGAATACTATTGCTAACAGAGAGTTGATATCTCAGGATAATGGAATGCTCCACAATGATGATCCATCGTCATTTTATGAAGCGTTAGTCAAAGCCTATAATTATAGAGAACATTATCGAACTACGGCTGTCAAATCAACGCTAATTGATTATTCGTGGCAAAACATTGTAAGATCGATCATTATTAAAAGTATTACTAATCAAGTAAGTTAAGTATGACTCAGAGTATTATTGTGTATTCCTCTATGATTGTGTTGATGATGTTATTTGGAGAATTGTCTTACAGATATTCAATTGTTCATAATAAATCGACTGTCTCATTCACAATCAGCACTGTTCTATTTCTGTTGATTTTTGCTTTTTTTGTTGGAGTACGCTTTAATGTTGGAGTCGATTACCCGGCATATTTACAGAATTATAAATATGCTTTGAATGAAATGCATTTTAAATTCGATTTTACAGTCAAAGAACCATTGTTTAATTTCTTTACTCAGTTTTTTGCTGTTAATAAGTTGAGTCCTGTTGTTTATTTTGCAACAATAGGATTCATTCAAATACTATTTATTTTTCTTGCATTTAAGAAACAACAGTATTTATTACCTTT
>JALNWH010000060.1 GCA_023230985.1 Bacillota bacterium | reverse complement strand
ATTGATTAAGATTGCGTTGTGGGTGAAAAGGGGAACTCAGAACTTATTAAATAAAATTAAAAATCCCATTATTATAAAAATAGACCCGGCTAAACACTGTAAAAGATTAGGCGGGATATATTTAGTAATAAACGAGCCTGCACAAACAGCGATAAAAGATGAACATATCAATGCCAGACTGGATCCTATAAAAACCGGCAAAGGAGTATCACATTGCGACGATAACAACATAGTCTCTATTTGAGTTTTATCTCCCAACTCAGCGATAAATACCATCCAAAAGGTAGTAAAAATAATTCTTCCCATAACACACCTCCAATAGATTCCATTGCAACAAGAAAATAGAAAACATAACTTTCAAAATTATCCGGACCATAACAAATAAAAATATTTATATGGTAAAACTTATATAGATTTTTTTGTTATAATACACATATAATAATAAACTAAATTTTCATATTTCTAAAATAGAATTTATTAAATTTTTAATTATTAGCCGGAAAATATTGCTAAAAGTAATGATTTAGCCTGTTTATCTATTAATACTGTCAATTTGCTAAAGATATTATATAATATTCATTAAGTCTTTATTATATTATAAGTTTGTTATAATATAGATATAGATGTGAAGGGAGTGGTATTTTGTCAAAATCTATCGCAATATTTAACCAAAAGGGTGGTGTTGGAAAGACGACAACAGTTGTTAACCTGTCTGCATGCCTTTCAAGTCTTGGTAAAAAGGTTCTTATGATTGATATAGATCCGCAAGGCAATACCACTAGCGGTGTTGGTATTGATAAAAGCAAATTAAAATATTCTATTTATGACATGCTTATCAATGATATTCCCCCGGCTGATTGTGTCTTACCCACATCTTTAAAAGGATTATATATAATACCGGCATCAGTACAATTGGCAGGGGCGGAAATTGAGTTAACAGGATATAATCAAAGAGAATTAAAACTTAGAGAATGTATTATTGATTTAGAAGATAAATATGATTTTATTTTTGTTGACTGTCCTCCATCTCTAGGGCTGCTTTCAATCAATGCATTATCTGCTGTGGATAGCGTGTTGATACCGATTCAATGCGAATACTATGCTTTAGAGGGAGTAAGCCAATTAATGAATACATATAGTTTAGTAAAAGAGAACTTAAATGAAGCTTTAGAGATTGAAGGTGTTGTATTAAGTATGTTTGACGGTAGGACAAACTTATCCATTCAAGTAGTTGACGAAGTAAAGAAGTATTTTAAAGGAAAGGTTTATACAACTGTAATACCTAGAAATGTGCGGCTGGCTGAAGCACCCAGCCATGGAATGTCAATAATTGAATATGACCCCAGATCTAAAGGTGCTGAAGCGTATATGGATTTGGCTGAGGAATTTATATATTTAAGTGAGGAGTGATTTAATGGCTAAAAAAGCGCTAGGCAAAGGTTTAAGCGCTCTTATACCGGAGTATAAAGAAACGAGAACCAGCGGAGTCAATGAATTGAAGATTACCGAGATAACTGCAGGCGAAAATCAGCCTAGACGTAAATTTGCACAAGATGCATTAAATGAACTTGCTGAATCAATAAAAGAGCATGGGATAGTACAACCGATAGTGGTGAGAAAGAAGGAAGACTATTATGAAATTGTAGCCGGTGAGAGAAGGTGGAGAGCTGCCAGATTAGCAGGGCTTAAAACAGTACCGGTTGTGATTAAAGACTATAGCGAGATTCAAGCATTAGAAATAGCATTAATAGAAAACCTGCAAAGAGAAGATTTAAACCCTATTGAAGAAGCAAATGCTTATAAGTCACTTATGGATGAACATAAAATCTCTCAAGAAGAAATAGCAAAGAAAATAGGAAAAAGCAGGCCGGCAATAACGAATACCTTGAGACTTTTAAATTTGGATGATGAGGTAAAAGAATTCCTGATAACCGGAGAACTCACAGCCGGACATGCAAGAGCATTACTGGCTATAGATAAGAAGAAAAAACAGATTGAAGTGGCAAATAAAGTTATAAAAGAAGGATTAAGTGTAAGGCAGACAGAAAATATGACAAAAAGCAAAGAAAACGTCCGAAAGAAAAAAACTAAGAATCCGGAAGTTATAGAAATAGAAGACAAGCTGAGAAATCTGCTGCATACAAAAGTGAATATAATTCACGGTAAGAAAAAAGGAAAGATTGAAATTGAATATTATAGCATAGACGATTTGGATCGAATTCTGGCATTATTTAATTTATAGATATTTTAAATAATTTTCTGTTTGAAGATTCAAATTAAATCGTGCTAATTGACATAAAGATAAGTAAACAAAAGAAAAATGTTGATAAAATAAAGAGAAGAGGGTAGAGTTGATGAAACAATATATAATTTCTTCGTTTACTTCTAGGCTAGGCGGAGGAAATAAAGCGGCTGTCGTACTAGACGATAAAGGGTTAAATGATGAGCAAATGCTTAATATAGCGAAAAAGAATAATTATTCGGAAACTGCTTTTATTGATTTAGAAAAATCTGCAGATAATAGTTATGCTATCAGATATTTTACTCCTGCAGAGGAAGTTGATATTTGCGGTCATGCAGCTTTGGCAGCTTTTTATTTATTAGATTTAATAAACAACTTTGGCACAAGAGATTTATATCACAAAACAAAAGCCGGAAATCTAAAAGTAATAAACAGAGATGGAATTTTTTTTATGCAAATGAAAGCACCTGAAATAATAGAGCATTTTGCTATAGAAGAAGTGATTGGCTTTACTACACTAAAAAAAGAAGATATCATTCCTAATAAGCTAGGGAAAGTTTCAATAGTTTCAACAGGATTAAAAGATGCCATAATAGAAGTATCATCATTACAAGTATTAAAAGAGCTAAAAATACGAAAAAGAAAGATGATAGATTTTTGTAAAAGAAAAAATATTATTGGTGCCCATATTGTTTCACGTGAAACAATAGAAAATGACTCGGATTTTTTTACCAGAAACTTTGCACCTGCAGTTGGAATAGATGAAGAATCAGCTACCGGTACCTCAAATGCTTCATTAATATATTATATAATAAACGAAAATAATAATGAAGTGAAAGACGTACCATATAAAATAGAGCAGGGGTATTTTATGGGAAGACCAAGTAATATTTATGTTTTTACAAAGTTTAATAAAACTATTGAGATTTTTGTTGGCGGAAGAGCTGATTTTTTAGGTGTAGAAGACATAAGGCTATAATGTTTCACGTGAAACATTATAGCCTTATAGGAAAAATTCGATCATTTATTAGCTAATATTAAATTTAAGGAGTCATTTCTATGGATATATCATATATATACACCAGAGAATTTATAATATTTTCTGTATTATTTTCTGTATTTTTAATATTATTTATATGGAATATAGTAACATCAGTTCAGCTTTCAAGGCTAAAGAAAAAATACAAGCAATTTATGAGAGGTGCAAAAAATACAAGCCTTGAAGAAATGATTAAAGAATACATGCAAAACATAGACAATGCATCAGATAAAGTAGATGTATTAAACAATACCGTTATTGGTTTGAAGGATCAGGCGGATAGATGTATGCAAAAATGCAATATAATAAGATACAATGCATTTTCTGATACAGGCAGTGATTTAAGTTATTCTATCGCTTTATTGGATAATTATAATAATGGATTTGTTCTGTCATCTATATATGGGAGAGAAGAAAGTGTTACCTATGCAAAACCTATAGAAAACGGAAGCTGCAAATATCCATTGTCTGTAGAAGAAGAGATAGTTTTAAATAGATGTTTAAAAACTGTTTTATAGAATAAAATCACCTCTATTTTAAAATAATATTAATTAGAGGTGATTATTTGATTGTTTTGATAGAGAGAGGCTTAGAAATCATCAAAAGGGACTTAGAAAAGAGAGGTTACAAAATATTTTTTATTGATGAGAACAAAAGCGCCGATGTCATCGTTTATAATGGTGAGAAATTTCCTTCTTTAGCTTTGATTGATGATACAATACATCCTATGTTAACAAAAAAACATAAGAACTCAAAAGGGGCATTATTGATAAACGGAAAAAAGAAGAATGCAGATGAAATAATAGAAATTATGAAAAAAGGAAGTTACAGTCCTCTTTTTGAATAGTAATTTTGCAGAATTAGTTAAAGTCATATAAAGTACTTGATTGTATTAAGCTGCTGCCTTTACGTCTTTTCCAAAAACAATGCCTTATACCGCCTGCGATTATATTTGCCATATTCATTACTATGCTTAGTCTGGTATTTTGAAGCACCATTACTTCCATAAAGCCTCCCACATTTACAATACCTGTAATACTTAAGTTCCCTACGGAAGGAAGCTTTTTGTTAAGTCCGGCACCGGGACATAGGGGGCCTTCCTTTATATTTATATATCCGATTCTATCTGTCTTTCCAAGACAAGCATCTATTGCTATAACAAAAGGATTTTTGAAACTATTTAGTTTTTCCAAATAGAAAGATAAATTTTTCGCATGGACCGGTTCATCTAAAGAGCCGAAGATATGTACATTTTCAATTTTTATATCTCTAAGTTTATGCCCAACCAGCGGACCAAGGCAATCACCTGTTGATCTGTCTGTACCAATACAAAATATTACTGTATCAGAATAACAATTGTAGCAGGTCTTTTCAAAAACATTAGAAAATTGTTCTGCAAAATATATATAAGATAGTGGTTTCGAAGTGTCTATCGACTTTTCAAATAACATTGAACATCTCCTTTTAAGTAATATTGATAAAAGTATTTTGTGTCTCATACATGTTAATATTAAGTATTCCCATGTATTTAGTTTCAAATACCAAATAATATGAAAACCATGATAAAAGTGATATAATTAGGTTGATAGGTATATTAGACCATTCCGATAGCGAAGAGTCTTATGCTTTGGCGGATAGATCTTTTAGCTAAAGCTTCAGAGCAGAGGGTCTAAACAGCAATTATTTCTTTGATAAAGGAGGATAATACGATTCCAATGAAGATAAGAAAAGTTTTTATATATATTGTTATAATTATTATCGTATTTTCTTTGTTTTTATGGATTAGAAATAGTGATTTGGCACTGGCAGATAAAAAGGTAAAAAGACTTAAGGTATTGTCACAAGTCAGTCCTGCTTCCAATAATAGTATCGTTCTGTGCGATAATGGGATATTGATTGAAGGAGAAGGATTTAATATAAAAGCAAGAGGCATTGACGGGAAAAACCTGTGGAGCTTTCAACTGGAAAGTACTATTAAGGACATTAAAGTTTGCGGTTCGGATTTTCTGATTATTACTGAAAAGAACCATATTTTCGTTATAAGTAAGTCAGGTAAAAAGTTGTGGCAGTATGATATGCCATATACACCGGCATCAGTAATTTCAGATGGAGGCAAGTATTTTGTAATACAGTATAATTGGCAGGAACATAATACATTTGAAATTTTCAGTACAGAAGGTATAAAGTCTTGTGATGGTATAATTGATAAGGCTCATATTATTTCATTCAGCACTTCTTCAGATAAATATTTTACCCTATCCTTGTTGGATGTTTCGCTGGAAAAGGTTTTAAGCAAAGTTGCTACATATAATGTCAAGGGAGAAATAGAGTGGGCGGTTAATTATGACAGTATTTTAGTTCCAAAATTAAAATATGTTTCAAAGGATAGTATTATTATAATTAGCGAGGATTCTGCGAAAAAATATAATTTAAAAGGAAATTTACTAAAGGAGATTTCTCTGGCGAAAACTATCAGTAATATTGCTATTTCAAAATCTTTATTAGTAATCATAACTAAAGAAAATAATTATTATGAAATATATACCTATGATATGAATTTAAACCAACTTGGCACTTCAGCGGTTAGTGATGGGATAGATGGCATTTTTGCAGCCAGTGATGAATATATACTTTTTAATGAAGACAGTCTTACCGTTGCAAACAAACATGGCAGGATAACAGAATTATTTGAATCAAGCTTTGATATAAATAGCGCTTATATATATGATGATAGTGTATACGTGATTTCCAACAGGAAATTAATTAAATTAACAAATTAAGATGAAATAGTTGTTTTGGGGTGTAAGAATGGATTTGAATTGGTTGGATTATTTAATTTTAATCTTCGTTGTAATTAATATTCTCTATGGTGCTGCGAGAGGACTCATTCATAGTTTGTTTAAATTCATTGGTTTAATAGCTTCAATAATCATAACTAAATTGTATTACGGTCATGTAGCCGGTTTTATCATTAATAATACTATGATTGTAACTTCTATAAATGAATTTCTGTTAAAAAAGAGTTTTAGCAGTGATAGTTTTAATACCGGATTCATGGAAGTTTTTAATATGATGGTACCGATTGAAACAGTGGTTGATGGTTTTTCAAACTATATAAGCATGGTGATAGTTAATACAATAGCACTGATTTTTACTTTTTTTATAATTAGGGTTTGTATTTTGCTATTAGAGTTATTGTTAAAAGAGGTTTTTAAACTTCCGATTTTAAATGTTTTAAATTATATGGGCGGTGCAATACTAGGTTTTATAGGATCGGTGATTATTCTATTTATTGTCTTTACTATAATAACCCCTATGTCTGTATTCAACAATTTTGATTTTATAAGCAAAGGCATAGATGAATCAGCGTTTTCCGCATACTTCTATTCTTATAATTTTGTTTTGAAATGGATATTGGAAAATACGAAGATTGCAATTTCATCATCCGGAGGAGGAATTTAGAATGAAAAGAAAAGTTTCGTTTTTAGGAATTTTGTTTATATTGTTTGGAATAATAATAATATTTAAAAATTTTAATATTATGCCCGGTAGGCTTGTTACAGTTATTATTGGGATTTTCTTTTTATGTTTATCCTCTGCGAGGAAGCAGAATTCTTTTTTATTAATCGGACTTATTTTAGTAGCATCAGGCACTTTATATATTTTAAGAGACTTAAATATATTTAGCTTTGATAGAATGGGCGAGATTCTTTTAGTTTTTATTGGATTGGTATTTGCGATTTCATACTTTTCAAATAAAAGTATTGGGTTTTTGACTTCCGGTGTAATTCTTATTTCTTTAGGGTTATATTTATTCCTGATAAATCATTATGATGATACAAGACTTTGGCCTTGTTTCTTTATATTGCTGGGAATGGCTTTTTACTCCATTTACTTTATAGCATTATATGGTGAAGGTGATTGGCCTTTAGTTATTGGCACTATGTTGAATCTGACGGGTATTTTGCTGTTAGGGTTCAATTATGGAGTTTTGAATTGGAAGCTGCTAAAATATTTTAGGTATATATGGCCTTCTGCTTTAGTGGCTTTCGGGTTAATACTAATTTTTAAACGGATAAGAAAAAGGAGAGGCTAGTAAAGACAATACGAGCCGGTAGTCCTGCCGACCCGCATTGTATAGTATATAGCTTTTTAGTTTTTTAATATGGTAATAGATGAATTAGTTGTTATTGCATTAATTTTGATTTTCTTTTTTGCTTGCTCAAAGTTTTGACTGATAACTGTAGCTTCTTCTTTCATGTTTCCATCATGTCTATCAATGCTATATGCCGGATCCAGTTGTATAATGTGAATATTTCCCAATGAGGTTTTGGCATTTATTTTGTGTGCAGTTTCATCAATTTCTGTTTTTGGTAAGGAGATTCGAATTTTTCCATTGGTTGTTTGTAAGTCATAGCTTGCTTCTCCTTCTTTTTTAGAATCAAAGTTTACTAAGTAAATACCGTTATTAGTGGTATTTGATTTTAAATCATCAAATGAAGAGTTTTCTATTTCAATATTTGCATTTGTAGTTTCCATTATGGCTTCTAAAGCAGTAGTATCTTCAATCTGTATTTTTGCATTGTTGGTTTTCAAGTTCATTAAATCTGTTTCACATCCATTAACTTCTATTTTACCGTTAGATGTTATGCATCTCAATCCTGAGGTTATTATATCGTTAAATTCACATTTTGCGTTTGTTGTTTCTACGAAAACTTCTTTTATATTATTAGGTATGGAAATATCAAGTTTTCCCCATATTTTAGAAGGATAATCGGTGGTAAGGTTTAATAATTCTTCATTGGATTCAAGGTTAATATATTTATCAATATCTGCTTCTTCCTCATAAAGATTAAGTTTAAGTTTCATTTTTACTTCTTCCGAATCAGTATTTTTCATATAAACTTTAATGTTTTGTGTTTTTATTTGTATTTTTGCATCTTCCTTTGTGATAGGAAAAGTATATTCTTTAGTTATACTGTTATATTTATCAATACTGCTAATTCCGGTGCCTAGATAGTTTACTAATTTATCTGCAAATTTGACAGCTGCTTCCGCAAAATCAGAGCTGACGTTTTCTACTTTTGAGATAAAATCCGGACCTAGTTTATCAGCCAGTTTTTCCGCCTTTTTGCTAAATTCATTTATCGTTTGGTTGAGTTTGTGGGTTGTTGTGTCTTTTTCTTTTTCATATGTTTTACTGCCGGTGTCTTCTTTATCAAAGGTTTCTAAAAGTTTCATTGCTTCTTCGGATGTAATCTTTCCTTCTTCCAACATTTTTAATATTAATAATTTTTCTTCCATTTTCATACCTCCTATTCGTTTAAAAGGACAATAGCTTCTTCTGCAGTTATTTCGCCATTATTAAGCTTTTCCAGTATTTCCTTTTTGTAGCTGTCTTTTTGCGGTTCGCTTTTATACCCAAGGGCTTGAATGAGGTTTTCCAGTTTGTTTTTTACAGTTGGATAGGAAATTCCCAGGTCCTTTTCTATTTCTTTTATATTGCCTCTATTTTTAATAAAGATTTCTGCAAAGTCTTTTTGTTCTTTTGTCAAGTAACAAAATTTACATAGACGGAAATTTCCTTCAACTACAGTACCGCAGGAGTTACAGCTAAGTCGCACAACTTCAAGGTCATTGGAGCAAACCGGGCACTTTCCTATTACTTCATTTTTCATGAAATCAACTCCTTGTATAATATATTTGTTTCTATAGGTTATATAGTAGTTTTGGCATACGGCATATACGATAAAGCCCGTTCTTTATGCCGGTGTATATTCTACAGCAGCAGAGTTACGAAACCTAAACTTCTAAACCTACTTGTTTCTTCACAATGCTGCCCGTATAATATACATTACGGCATCTACGAGAAAGTTTATGTCTTATCATCAAAGCATATATCATTTGATTCGATTGCTGAGTTCCAAGATTAACAATCTGTAAGCTTGCTACGGGTTGCGTCAAAACTCGCTTCGCTCAAACAGTTGACGCAACTAATCCTCCACTGCACTAACAGATTTTAAATCTTTCCACAACGCAATCTTAATCAAATATATAAGCTTTATTATCATCCCATGCCTTTCGTATACAGTCATCCTGAGGCACTAGCCGAAGGATCTTGACCCAAAAGGAATACTAGCAATTCAGTGACCAGTGTATAGAATCTGTATATGCGACTCTCTCAATATTCTATATATGCTTTCACATTCTTTATTAATTAATATTTTAATATTGTTTATTAATAATGTCAATGCGTAAGTTAATTAAATTAATTCATTAATAATATATATTATATAACTCATGTATTTTATTAAGAAAATCAATTATATTTATCAATTAGTTTTTATTAAAAAAGGTTATTGTTTTCATTATTTGGTTTTTAACATTACTAAAATTATCGTTTCATTATATAATGTTATGTAAAGGCTTAGCTTTTATTAAAGGAGAGATTTATATGAAAGAGATAGATGCAAGGGGATTGCAATGTCCTCAACCGGTGATATTAACGAAAAAAGCTTTAGAAGAAATTGGAGAAGGTCAAGTAATGACAATCGTTGATAATTATATTGCTAAGGAGAATGTGAGCAGGCTGGCAGCGAATTTAAATCTGAAATATTTTATAGAAGAAAAGGAAGATTTATATTTTATTAAAATAACTAAAGACTTTGATTCTAAAAAAGAGATTATGGAACTTGATAAAGATCTTAAAGCGGAGGAAAAGACAGATAAAAATGGTATAGTGATTGTAATAGAAGGCGAAAAAATGGGCAGCGGTGATGATGTTTTAGGTGACGTATTAATGAAGAGTTATATCTATGCCCTTACCGAAGTATCACCTTTGCCAAAGACAGTTATTTTTCTAAATGGAGGAGTAAGACTTGTTACTGAAGGGTCCGCAGTATTAGATAGTGTTATGAAGCTTGATGAATTGGGCGTGGAAATAATAAGCTGCGGTACATGTCTTGATTATTATGGGCTTAATGAAAGTTTAAAAGTAGGCCTAGTAGGTAATATGTACTCCATAGTGGAAGCAATGCATAATAGCGAAAAGACGATAATCTTTGGCTAAATACGAGCAAACCGTACTATATTAATAGGAAGACTGTTTAGAAAGGGGAGAATGTAATTGCTGGATTTGGCTTATTCGTCCGCAGGTGATTATATTAAAATAGGTATCAAAATACTTTTTATAATTATATTTTGGAGGCTTGCAATAAGCCTGCTTAGCAGACTGATTCATAACTTTTTTAAATTTTCACCAAAACTGAGAATGGATGAAAAGAAGACAAACACACTGGTTGGTTTGAGTAAGAGTTTATTAAGATATACGATTTATATTATAATGGTGATATCGGTATTGAATGTTTTAAATATACCGACAGAATCAATTCTTGCTACTGCCGGTTTAGGGGGACTTGCAATAGGTTTTGGTGCTCAGAATCTTGTAAAAGATATTATTTCCGGATTTTTCATATTGTTTGAAGATCAATATGCAGTAGGCGATTATATCAGCATAGATGATGCTACCGGCACTGTAGAAGATATGGGACTTAGAACTACAAAAATCCGATCTTTTAAGGGTGATCTGCACATAATTCCCAATGGGGATATAAAAACCGTTATAAATCATAGCAGAGGTAATTCTACAGCAATAATAGATGTTGCGATAGCTTATGAAACCGATATTAATAAAGCGACTGAAATTCTCAGTAGTATTTGTAATGAATACTATGAGGATAATAGTGATATAGTTGTGGAACAGCCAAAGGTTTTAGGTATCACGAATTTTGGTGATTCCGATGTGAATCTAAGAATTATTGCCAAAACCCTTCCATTAAATCAATGGGGTGTTGAACGCGGTATTAGAAAGAAAATCAAAGAAGCTTTTCAGGAAGGCGGCATAGAGGTTCCGTATCCGAAAAGAATCGTAAACAGAACATAATAGAAATATATTTTGATATAAAAGAAGGTGGAGTTTATGAGTGCTTATTATCCTCGTAAATTTAATGTGGGAGATATAGTTGAAACAAGAAAAGTGCATCCTTGCGGCAGTAAAGAATGGGAAGTTACCAGAGTAGGTGCTGATTTTAAAATAAAGTGCATTGGCTGCGGCAGGGTAGTAATGCTCCCTAGAGTGAAATTTGAGAAGTCTGTTAAGAAGGTAGTTAAGGCCGTTGAATCGGAAGACTAATGTAGTTTATTATATTTGCTACGATTGCTGAGTTACAAGGCTAATAATCTGTAAGCTTGTTCCGGGTTGCGCCAAAACTCACTTTGTTCAAACAGTTGACGCAACTATTCCTCCACTGCGCTAACAGATTCTAAGCCTTTCCACAACGCAATCTTAATCAAATAT
>JALNWH010000059.1 GCA_023230985.1 Bacillota bacterium | reverse complement strand
ATGGCACAGACAGGATTTATTATAGCCTAGTCCTATTTAATGTAACGGGGAGAGTTTGATTTCGCCCGGAATGAGTTTAGAAGTTTAGGTTTCGTAACTCTGGTGCTGTATAATATACACCGGCATATATATACAAGCTTTATCGAATATATCGAATACTAAGAAAGTTGCATTGATAGGTAAGTGATAGACCTATCAAAATCATATTCTGTGTGCTAAGCCTACTATGTAACTCTCTGTAATTTTCTTACTTTTTGCTATTTAAAAATCCTTTTAATGCTCTCCGTATAAGGCGGATACAATATACCCTTTTCCGTTATTATTGCAGTTATAAGATTGGCATCCGTTACATCAAAGGCAGGATTGAATGTATTTATACCTTCCGGTGCCATAGGCTTAGCATACCATGCTTTATAAATCTCTTCTCCCGGTCTTTCCTCTATTTTTATGTCCTTTCCTGTTTCAGTATTTATGTCAATAGTTGAAATAGGAGCATGAACATAAAAAGGTATTCCATAATGCTTTGCTATGATTGCAACACCGGAAGTACCGATTTTGTTTGCCGCATCCCCGTTTGCCGCTACTCTGTCACAACCTACAACTATCGCATCTATCCATCCTTTTTTCATAACAATGGAAGCCATATTGTCACATATCAAAGTAATATCAATGCCGGCTTTTTGTAATTCCCATGCTGTTAAACGCCCTCCCTGCAATAAAGGCCTAGTCTCATCGGCAAATACCTTAAAATTATACCCTCTTTCATGGCCTAAATAAATAGGTGCCAAAGCCGTGCCATATTTTGAAGTGGCTATAGTGCCTGCGTTGCAATGAGTAAGTATGCCCATGCCGGGTCTTAAAAGAGATAGCGAATGCTCACCTATTTGTCTGCATATATCTTCATCTTCATCTTTTATCAGCTGAGCCTCACGGTGAAGCGCCGCTTTTATTTCATCTATTGGCCTGTGCTTGTTTTGTAGCAAACAATTCTCCATTCTATCCAATGCCCAAAAAAGATTTACAGCCGTAGGCCTTGATGTTGCCAGATAATCTTTTATCTCTTTAAATTCATTATATAATTCATCATAATCCGCAGCTTTACTTTGTTTAATGCAAACATATAGTCCCATAGCAGCTGCAATGCCAATAGCAGGGGCTCCCCTCACCCTCAGCTTGTAGATGGCCTCCCATATACTCTCTTTGTCCTTTAAATGAATATATTTCTCGTCGTTTGGTAATAAAGTCTGATCTAAAAGTATCAATTTATTTCCTTCATCATCTAATTTTACAGGGGTAATATTTAAAACCTCCAAAATTTTCCCTCCTATTATTACATAACTAAATCGTAACAAAAGACCCTTACCACGTTCAGGATTAAATAGGAAAAATATTAATCTATGCAACGTAAAAAGTCTTGTCTTTTTACAGTATATCACTTTTTCTACTCCTGAAACAATACGAAACTCACTGCTTGTCCGTCATGCACACACGTATGTAATTCATCTATTGACAATACTATATTAAAGTTATAAAATAGTTTAGTAATTCTTAGACTTTTATATTTATAATAACGAAACGAGGGAAACAAATTGAAAGATGTAATTGTAGCAAAATTTGGAGGAAGCTCTTTAGCAGACAGCGAGCAATTTAAAAAAGTTAAAAATATTATTGATTCTAACGGAGATAGAAAGTTCATAATACCTTCCGCACCGGGAAAAAGACATAGTAAGGACCACAAAATAACCGACTTACTATATATGTGTCAACAACTCTCCTCCCACGGACTGAATTTTGATGAGATTTTTAATATAATACAAAAAAGATATGAAGATATATGCAATGAATTAGATTTGACTATAGATATCAGTAGTATATTAAAAGAAATAAAAAAAGAAATCCAAGATGGAGCTTCAAAAGACTTTGCTGCAAGTCGAGGTGAATATCTAAATTCAATAATATTATCCGGTTACTTAAATATTGATTTTATAGATGCTACTGAAATAATCGTATTTAATAATAAAGGCGAATTGGATATGAAAGCTACAGAGATAAATATCGATTTAAAACTAAAGGATATCCAACGTGCTGTCATTCCCGGCTTTTATGGGGCTATGCCTGATGGAAAGATAAAGACCTTTTCTCGGGGAGGTTCTGATATTTCCGGAGCTATTATTGCTAAAGGATTAAATGCAAAACTTTATGAAAATTGGACAGATGTATCAGGGTTTTTAATGGCAGATCCCAGAATAGTTAAGGATCCTAAGCCAATAGAAAAAATAACATATAAAGAGTTAAGGGAACTTTCCTATATGGGGGCACCGGTGTTACACGAAGAAGCGATATTTCCAGTGAGAAAAGCAGGAATCCCCATAAATATCAAAAATACCAACCATCCTGAGGAACCCGGAACAATGATAATAAATGATATGGATCCTATTACCCATTGTGGCACTATAACCGGTATTGCAGGTAAAAAAGACTTTACCGTTATATCTATTGAGAAAACTTTGATGGGAGCGGAAAAGGGATTTTTCCGTAAACTGATGTCCGTGTTGGAGACAAATAATGTGGCAATTGAACATATGCCGTCAAGTATAGATTCTATTTCTTTAATTATCGCAAATTCAGAATTAAACTCAAAACTAGATAAAATTATTGAGGAAATTCGTATATATTGTAATCCGGACACGATAATTTGTTATCCTAATATGGCATTAATTGCTGTTGTGGGAAGAGGTATGATTAATACAAAAGGTATTTCGGCAAAAATCTTTACTTCCCTTGCCGATGGCGGTGTCAATATTAGAATGATTACTCAGGGCTCCAGTGAGTTGAATATTATTGTCGGAATAGAAAATGCGGATTTTGAAAAAGCAATATCCGCAATTTACGAAGCTTTCTAAGATTATCTTCTATTTCCCGGGAAATAATTCTACATTTAGTCATCCTTTTTATTTTTCTTGTAATCTATTCTGCTGCTTTAAAATTATAAATAGGACTTATTGTGTCAATTATATCTACAGCATCACCGATATTTCTGATTATTTCTTTTATGGGTTTGTAGGCCAGGGCACATTCATCTAGTGTGTCCCTGCTTACAGAAGTCGTATATATGCCTTCCATGGTTTTTTTAAATTTATCCATTGTTAAAGTGGCCTTTGCCTGTCTTCTGCTCATAATCCTTCCGGCACCGTGAGGTGCGGAAAAATTCCATTTTGGGTTTCCTTTACCGGCACAGATTAAACTACCATCGCGCATATTTATGGGTATAAGCAATATTTCACCTTTTTTTGCCGAAACTGCCCCTTTTCTTAATATCATATTTCCCGTATCTATATAATTATGTATTGTTGTAAATTGGGATAAAGGTCTTAATTTCATACCTGCGATTATTTCTTCTATCATGGCCTTACGATTTAAATCCGCATACCTTTGTATAATCTTCATATCATGTATATAATCATTAAATAGTTCCCCTTCTACATAGGCCAAATCTCTAGGCATATGGGCTTTTTTTTCCTTCTTTAAAGCCTTATAAGCTTCCCTTTGATAAAAAGAGGCAGCTTGATGTCCTAGATGGCGGCTTCCTGAATGAACAACCAGATAAAGATTGTCATTACTATCCTTGTTTATTTCAATAAAGTGATTGCCTCCGCCTAATGTACCGATACTTCGTCTTGCCCTTCCCGGATTAATTTTCTCTTTACATTTAAGCTGATTTAAATCAATTTTTTCATTGAAAATATGCTCTGTATCTCGGATATTAAACCCGCTGGGAATCCTTTCATAAATCAAATCATCCAGCTTTTCCAAGTTGATCTTTCGCTCTTCCAACCTTACAACTTCTATTCCGCATCCTATATCGACACCCACAAGATTAGGCACGACTTTGTCCTCAATAGTCATGGTTGTACCTATTGTACATCCCGCTCCCGCATGAACATCGGGCATAATTCTTATGATGCTGTCTTTTACAAACTCTTGATTACATAAAGTTTCAATCTGTCTTACAGCAGTTTCCTCAACATTATCAGTATATACAATAGCATAATTATATTTTCCTTCTATTCTAATCATTAACCTCACCTATTTAATTCTAATCTTGACCTTTATTAACTATATCCCAGATGGTTACCAGACCAAGCAGCTTTTCGCCTTGTCTTCCATTTTCCGTTATGAATACCACAGCCAAACGTTTATTATTCTTTAAGTCTTTTTGAAATAGCTTTTCTACATCTAATAATAGGGTCTCCTTGGAAACAAACTCATAATATTCACTTTCATTTCCCTCAAATTCAATAAAATCCTTGAACTCGCTGATTTGTATATCTCTTGTTATTACAACATCTTTTTGTTTTGATTTTTCTGCTAAATATGTAAACACAGTCTTCTCACTAAATACACCTATCATCCTATCATTATATACTACGGGTACATGAGTATAGGAATTAATTAGCATAACCCTCATTACATCAAAAACCTTTGATTCCATATCTGTGGTAAAAATTTTTTTCCTAGGTACAGCAACAGTGCTTAACGCCGAGGGCGGACATGTAAGTTTTTCTAATATTTCTTCGTATCTTTTTATCACATTATCATGAGGTTCAGCTATTGGTTCTGCATCTTTTTTATATGGATTATGGATTATAGCATTCCTCAGCCTTGAAAATGCTAATAAATCCTCTTTATACCTTGAAAAAACCCTATTGCTTTTAGCCATTAGTTTTATTAAATGAGAATTTGGGGTTCCCGGCTTTGCTTTTAGACAAGTACGCATATGCCTATCCAGTTCATTATATATAATTAAAAATTTATCTGCATTGGATTTATCTTTATTCATTAAAACCCTCCTTTAAAACTAACCCAAGGCTACATCCAGTATCATCATCAATGTAAAACCAATGGCAAAACCAATTACACCGAGATTGGAATGTTCTCCGCAGGCAGTCTCCGGTATAAGTTCTTCCACAACAACATATATCATGGCTCCCGCTGCAAAAGATAAAAAATAAGGCAGCAAAGGCTCAACAAATTTAGTAGCGATAATTGTTATAGCTGCAGCTACAGGCTCCACTGCACCGCTAAGCACACCATAAACAAATGATTTATTTTTTGAATGTCCTTCACTCTTAAGGGGCATAGAAATAATAGCCCCTTCGGGAAAGTTTTGTATTGCAATGCCTATTGTCAATGCTAATACAGTTGAAAATGCTATTCCCGTGCTACCGGCTAAATAGCCGGCAAATAAAACACCTACAGCCATTCCTTCGGGTATATTATGTAGAGTCACCGCAAACATCAGCATTGCGGTATTGCCAAAGCCGCTCTCTATCCCTTCCGGCTCATCTTCGTTAATGTGAAGATGCGGAACAGTTATATCCAGTAACAGCAAGAATCCCATCCCTAAAAGAAAACCGACTGCAGCAGGTATAAAGGAAAAATGCTCGCTAAAACCTGATAATTCCATCGAGGGTATTAATAGCGACCATACTGAAGCAGCGGTCATTACACCTCCGGCAAAACCCAACAACCAACGCTGCAGGTTCATATTCATTTCATCTTTCATAAAATAGACTCCGGCAGCCCCCAAGGATGTCCCTAAAAGTGGGATTAAAACTATCACTGCTAATTCAACCAAACCACTCATTTATTTATGTTCCTCCGTGACCTTATAGTTAAAATGCTCATCCAGCATTTCCAAACGTTTTTCAAACCATGATATAACTTGATATGTACTTGTTTCATCCAAGGAAGGTCTTTCATCCTTTTCCCATCTGAGCCTCTCCGCTTCCCATATCTCCTTAGGTATTTTCTTTGTAATTTCCCCTGCTATTTTATATAAATAATAGCCGCTGAATATATTTTCATTTCTTAATTCTGCATATCGAGCTTCTATTTCCGGCTTAAATGCATGATAGGTCTTATACCAAGGTTTTTGCGCAGGATCTTCGGATTCACAATTTATCAATATCTTCGTCTCCCTATTTTCCAATAGACCGCTCCCATCGTAAAACAGCCCAAAGCTGGTATCCTTATCCCATGGAAGCATGTACCACTTTTCCAAATCATATGTAACCATTTCAATATCTTGTGCAACTGCATCCCAGTCATAAATTGCTTCCATAAACAAAAGCATATCAATCATATTCCTTTTATCCAAATGCTTATCAAAACTTTCTATAAAATTATCCAAAGAACCGTTAATAAGTTTGCCCAATGCATCTATCGCTTCCCGTTGTACTTCGCTCATATCTTCATTTTTTGGATGGTATCCGTCAATCCATTGATTAATTCCCTCCGCAGAAAACTTGTCCCAAGTCTTTACACTTGTATACCCGAATCGGGCATCAAACTCCATATACATATGTTTGGGATTGTCTTTGTCTATATTAAAATTTCTAGGGTCATGTCCCAGAACAAATAATGATATACCATAATGATTTCCATTTACCTTCACAATGGCCGGATATGTCCTAGGAAACCCTTGAGCCCCTGTTTGGACACCTTCATACATATTATTTTTTCCTATCCAAGCATAATCCACTTCATACTGGGGAAAATCCTTTCTGCTCTTTACCATTCCTTCCCACAACCTATACGATAATGCGTTGCGAAGCATGGTTGGATCAATCCATTCAGCTTTAGCAATCCATTTATCCGATGCTATGGAATTTCCAATCTTTAACCTTAATTCATTAGTCCTTTCCTCATCTGAATAAAATTTTAATGTCCAGTTTTTCTTTGGCCATATAGCTGTTGACGAGCCCTGCACCTTTATTTTACCATAAGTGCTCAAAGAAGCCCCTCCAGTGGTAAGTTTTAGCATCACCGGCAAATCTCCTTCTGCTTTAGAATTCGGTAAAGGGTTTTCTAATGTATCTATTTGTATATCTATTAAACCTGCAGGTTCAGGGAATATAATAATATCTTCATGAATAATTATATTGCTGCTCTTAAACTTATCATCATAGGTGATTTCCGGTTTGTTCTCATATCCGGATGATTTTCCCTTTGTTTGCTTTTCCAGATTAATTGTAGCAATATTATGTATTATATTTGATCTATTTTGTATCTTTGATATTTCACCTTTTTCAAATTCTTTTACAGTTACCATATTCTTTATTTTTGCTGTATCTTGCTGCTTATCTGTACTCTTATTATCTATTGTGTTTATAAAAACTGACAGTGCAATAATAGGTATAATCGAATAAAAGACTATTTGCTTTTTCTTACTCATTTTCACTAAACTCCTTCACTTTTTTATCTGTATTGTAATCGGTACCATTCTCCAACCCTACAATATACTACAATGTAATATATCTATTTATAATAGCAATCAAGCTCTATTTAGTACATTATAGCATAAAAAATTACCAATTCTAAAAATAAAGTCGTAAAACACATTCCCTTCTCATTGAATACAATTTTATTGAATGAATAAAAAACATCCCGAGGAACTATTCCAAGGGATGTTCTTTATATCTTTTTAAGCCTTATTTTAAAACACTAGGCAGCCATAAGGTTATTTGCGGAACAAACATTATAATCAATGTTACAGCCGCTAGCAAAATCGTATATGGCATTGTAGCATATGATGTCTCCCACAATCCTTTTTTAGTCAAGCCCATAGAAACAAACAGATTCAAACCAAAGGGCGGAGTCAAAAATGCTATCTGTGTCGTCATGATACATATTATACCAAAGTGAATGGGGTCAATGTTAAAACCTGCCAAAGTAGGAGCTAAGATAGGTCCTAAAATAATTAGCATGGCAAATAAATCCATAAAACAACCTACTATGAAAAACAAAACAAATAGTAATAACATAAATGCTGTTTTTGAAGAAACTGTAGCAGTTATAAAGCTGTTTATCATAGCAGGAAGCTGTTGTGTCGTTACAAACCAAGTAATAATGGCGGCACAAGCAACAATAAAAGTCATAGTAGCTGAAGTAACCAATGACTTATAAAGACTTTCAAACAAATCGGAAATTTTAATAGTTCTATAAATAAAAAGCTCCACTAATATTACATATACAACTGATATAGCAGCTGCTTCAGTAGGTGTAGCAAAACCTAAATAAATGCCGCCTAAGACTATTCCCGGAAACAATAGAGCAGGTATTGCTTTAAAAAGAATTTTAAGAGATTCTTTAAAAGTATAGGTTTCCCTTTTGCCCACCTTCATTTTCCTGGATGCAATCAAAGCATAGGCAATCCATACAGCAGCCAATAAAAGCCCCGGGATAAAGCCTGCTGCAAATAATGCACTTACAGAGGTACCCATTGCTACACATAAGCCAATCATAGGGGCACTAGGAGGAATCAAAATCCCCAAGGAACCTCCGGCTGTAATAACGCCTATAGGCATTTTATCAGGATAACCTTCTTCCAGCATAGAAGGAATGACCAAGCTGCCTATAGCTATAATCGTAGCAATGCTTGAACCGGAAATAGCCGCAAAAAAGGTACATGCCAAAATCGCTCCTATCAAACTGCCTCCATATAGCCTACCAAAAAATAATTTCATCACCTTTATTAAATATTTAGACGTATTACCTTTGGCTGCAATGGCACCGGACATAATAAAAAAAGGAATAGCAAGAAGTATATAATTATTTAATCCGCTATACAATGTTTGTATCACTATCTGTAGGGAAGTACCCGAATAAATCCAAATACCTAATGTAGAAGCTACCAAAACCACAAAAGCAATGGGAATACCCATGCCAAGCAGTATAAAAAAGAATAATGCAACTAACATTTAACTTCATCCCCTTTCTCTCCTTCATCAGGTTTTATAAGAGAGATAAAATTATCTTTAGCAGAAATTATAAAACGAATAGACATAGCAATCAATGTTACAGGAAAAATAGCATATATAATCCACATAGGTAATGGCAAAGTCGAGGTACGTGTACCCCATCTAAAAACATTCATAACCTGTATCCAAGCGTAATAATCCAAAACTGCCAGTATAAAAGCACAAATCAAATCACCTAATAAATATACAGCATACTTGGCTTTATGCGGTAAAACTATAAGAATAGCCGTCATCCTAGGATGCTCGTCACTTCTTATCGCAATACTTGCACCGATAAAAGTACTATAAACCAGTACATATCTTCCAAACTCTTCAAGCCAATGAATCCCTTCATCAAATAGGAAACGCATTATAACTTGGGCCACAATTAGAATACAGAGGAAAAAAAGGGGTGTTACAATGACTGCCATTTCAAGTTTATGAAAAATGCTTTTCACTTTTCCCAATTTTAAAGCCCTCCTTTAGGTATAAATTTAAGTAAGCGACAGTTATCTGCCGCTTACTTGGTCTATCTATTTACGATAGTCTGAAATCTTATCCATTACATATTGATAAAAATCATCGCCAATTTGCGGTTTATACTTGTCATATACAGGTTCAACAGCATCTTTAAAGGCTTGATATTCGTCTTGGGTTAATTCCATAATTACCTTTACTCCGTTTTCTTCAACAACTTTCTTTGAAGCTGCTATTTGAGGCTCTAAAACTTTTGTAGGATAGGCTTTTGCTTCTTCTGTCACTACTTCTTGAATGACGTTGCGATGTTCTTCAGATAGACTATCCCATAGTTGTTTATTAATTAATAAAGGATTTGTCTGAATGGTATGGCCAAGGACAGTGTGGAACTTTTCAACTTCCATAAACTTCATCATATCAAGCATATTGATTCCGTTATCTTCTCCATCTATAACACCTTGTTGGAGTGCAGAATAAACTTCACCAAAAGAAAGTGTTGTCGTCATTGCACCTAAGGCTTTAAACATATCGGTATACAAAGGCCCGTTCATAACACGGATATTTAAACCTTTTAAATCAGCAGGAGTCCTGACTTCACGCTTAACATTTGATAAACCGCGCATTTCACCATTAGGATAACCTAAAAGTACAATTCCTTTAGGATTAGTGATTGCGTTGGATTTGGCTATAAAATCATCAGTATTTACAATATCGAAAAATTCGTCGGTATTTCTAAATAGGAAAGGCATACTCAACATATTAAATTCCGGCATAACATTCGCCATAATAGGTGTACCGGCTAAATCCATATCAAGAGTACCGCTCATAAGTGAATCCAGCATTACACCTTCATCTCCAAGCTGCGCACCGGGATAGATTTCAATAATAAGTGCTCCGTCAGTCCTCTTTTCTACTTCTTCCGCAATATTCTGTACTACTACATCAAGACTTGAACCGGGAGGCCCCGAATGTCCAAGCTTTATAGTTCTTGTTTCTTGGATAACACCTTCTCCGTTTTCTTCACCGTTATCGCCCTCGGGTTGACTCTCAGGAGTCTTACCGCAAGCCATAAGAGATAAAGTGACAATAAGAATCATTGCTAATAGCAAACTTAATTTTCTTTTCATTATTCAACACCCTTTCATTCATTTTATTTTAAACTTAGATTTTAGAAAAAATATCAAGTTCAATCATTCAATTCTAAACTTTTCATCATTCTTTCGTGCCATTCTTCACTGTACAATCTACAATCAATAGCTTCAGCCGGACAAACTACATAACATTTACCGCAATCATTACAATCCATATGAGATATTCTATACTTATCCCCATCTTCCACAATGGCTCGCTCAACGCATGCTTCAAGACAATTACCACAAGCTGTACAATTATCATTAATAGTATAGTTCATAGGTTTTACTTCCATACCGCCAAATGCAAATCTTGCCCTCTTTAAACGTTCATCCGCATAAAGGTGGAATATTTCACCTTCCCCTGCATCAAGTTTAAATAATTCTAGCAGATGCATATTAGATGCATACATAGAAGCAGTGCCTTTGTTATAAAGGAAAAATTCATCCCATACTTTCTTGTCCATAATTGGAGTTACATGAGCCAACATACGGATGCTATACCATCTTTCTATGCGTTCGCTTAGTACAATATAAGGAACATCCATTAATTGTTTATGCAAGTTTTTGCCTTTTGAAGCTATGAAGTAAAAAAATCCATCGGATAGCAAGCAAAAATCAATAACCCTTGATTCCGGCAAACCATCTTTCACAGTTCCTGCAGGCATACTCCTAATTTTTTTCAGAAGTTGAAATGCTTTTTCTTTAATCTCTTCATTAGTGCTGCTTTCATCTAAGCCAAACAGTATTTCTTTTCCTTCAAAATGCGGTGTTTCTTTTACAGTATATAGCATAATATACCCCCTTTTATTTTAGTTGCTTTAAATAGTAATTCTTATACTAATATAGTATTTGTAAATTGTTAAACTATTCGAATATTTGAAATAACGATCATCATATAAATAATATAGAATTAGTTTTGTCCAAGCTTTCACGTAGTATTATATCATAAAATATAATTAATTCTATTTAATTTTTCTTACATCTTTTAGCTTCTTTACTCTTTTCCTCCCGCTGTTTATAGCTAAGATTTAAATATATAAATTAATACATACTTTATTCATTTAAAACAATTAAACAGAATTATATTTATCATTATCTCAATATACTTCCACATTAAACTTACCATTGATATTCTTAATAAAACAATGTATAATGAATTTTGTACGGAAAGGTGGCTGAGCTGGTCTAAGGCGCACGACTGGAAATCGTGTGTACCCTGATACGGTACCGTGGGT
>JALNWH010000058.1 GCA_023230985.1 Bacillota bacterium | reverse complement strand
GTTAATGTTGTCTTACCATGGTCAACGTGTCCTATTGTTCCTATATTTACGTGGGGTTTTGTTCTTTCAAATTTTGCCTTTGCCATTTTATTTTCCTCCTCCTTATCTTTATATCAATAAAAATTTAAAATTTTATGTAAACGTTACCGGGTGTATCGTATTACATGGAGCCCACGACCGGGCTTGAACCGGTGAACCTCCGCCTTACCAAGGCGGTGCTCTACCTACTGAGCTACATGGGCCTGTTGTTTTGGAGCGGGCAACGGGAATCGAACCCGCACGGCCAGCTTGGGAAGCTGGAATTCTGCCACTGAACTATGCCCGCAGTTAGTGGTGGGGAAAGGTGGATTCGAACCACCGAAGTCTGAGACAACAGATTTACAGTCTGCCCCCTTTGGCCACTTGGGTATTTCCCCAATTATTACATCAATCGTAACTAATATGTTATTATAATATGGTGTATTTGATTTGTCAATAAGAATAGGGGGCTATAAAATCCCTTAAAACTGTTAAGCATAGCTAAATTTCTTTTACTTCTAAAAACTTTTCAAGTTTTCTTTTTACCCTTTGCAATGCATTATCTATAGATTTTACATGCCTGTCCAAATCAACGGCAATCTCTTGATAGGATTTACCTTGTAAATATGACATCAGTACTTCTAATTCCAAATCACTTAATATTTCTCCTATTTTTAGTTCAATGGAACAAAGTTCCTCCTTATTTATGATAAGTTCTTCGGGATCAGTGATCTTCACAGAAGTTAAAATATCTAAAAGGGTTCTGTCTGATTCTTCATCATATATAGGCTTATTTAGAGAGATGTATGAGTTTAGCGGAATATGTTTTTGTCTGGTTGCAGTTTTTATTGCCGTAATTATCTGCCTGGTTATGCAAAGTTCTGCAAATGCTCTAAAAGAAGATAATTTATCATTTTTAAAATCTCTTATTGCTTTATATAATCCTATCATTCCTTCCTGGACTATATCTTCTTTATCAGCACCTATTAAAAAATAGGATCTGGCCTTTGCTCTGACAAAATTTTTATATTTATTTATCAAATATTCCAAAGCCTCTTTATCTCCGTTTTTTGCAGTTATAACTAGTTCTTCGTCAAGTTTTTCGTCGTAACACTGCAAATTATCCGCCTTAGCATTTGCTTCCACTTTATCTCCTCCAGTATTTTGCTCAAATCATTTATATTATACATTTAAAATAGGCTAATTACAAGACAAGTTATTGGCAAGACTTATGTTAGGATTTCTTTCTTCTTAATCTTTCAAGACTGCTAAAAACTTTAGAGTCAAGCTGATCCTCCAGTAAATTTCTCTTATGTTTTTCTTTACTGATATAGTCCTTGTCCATATTTTTATTTGTATTTTTAATTTCTCTTTCTAATTCTCTTGCAGATATTCTTGCACCGCCAAGTCCTAAAACTACTGTTTGTTCTAAATAATCCGAAGTCGCTACTCTTATTATATTTTTACTATTTGCATTTTCTGCAACAAACCTTTCAATATAGTTATCGGCACTTTCAAACTCTTTTGTATATATTACATGAATTCCATTATACATCTCGTGCTTTTCCATACTGTTTTTCACATAATGTGCATCAAAGACAACTATCACTTTCGTTCCTTTATATGATTGGTAATTAGCCATAATATCCAACAGCTTTATTCTCGCACTTTCAAGACTATAGAGGCTTTCTTCTTTTAAATCCTTCCAATCATTTATAATATTATAACCATCAACCACCAAATACTCATTCAACTTATTTCACCCTACAGCCTTAATGAATTCCTTTTACTTCTTCTTTTTGTAATCTCTGTTTTTTAATTTCAAATAGTATAATAGCACCGGATACCGCAGCATTAAGAGATGTTATTTCACCGCTCATAGGAATACTAACTATAAAATCACAGTTTTCCTTGACCAAACGGCTTAGACCTTTACCTTCACTGCCGATAACTAAAGCTATGGGCCCTTTTAAATCTTTTTCATAATAAGTATCGCCTTCCATGTGCGCTCCGGCTATCCATAGCCCTTTCTCCTTTAAATATTTAATTGATTGATTTATATTATTAACTTTTGCAACCGGTACATATTCGACAGCTCCTGCTGAAGTTTTACCTATTATCGGTGTTAAGCTTGCTGATCTTCTTTTCGGTATGATAACGCCATGCACCCCGGCACCGTTACAACTCCTTATTATAGAGCCCAAGTTTTGAGGATCTGTTATTTCATCCAGCAAAACTATAAAAGGATCCTCTCCTTTATCTTCAGCCATTTGCAATATTTCATCTATATCATAATACTTATAAGAAGCTGCAGATGCAATTACACCTTGATGACTTTTAGTTACTGAAATTCTATCCAACTTAGCTTTATCCACTTCTTTTATTAAAATGTTCTTATCTCTAGCCATTCCAATTATTTGCCTAATGGAACCTTCTATTTGACCTTTTTGGATAAATAGCACATCAATCAGTCTATCTGATTTTAGTGCTTCCAATACGGGATTTCTCCCTTCTATCAGATTATCATTATACAGGTTTTCTTCAGATGCTTTATCATTTTTTAGCATGGTAAAACCACGACCACTTCTCTCATCGTGACTTCTATACTTAGTACCGCTTTTTTTATTCTTGGCTTTATTTCTCTTTTTGTTCTTAGGGTCTTGGGGCATATTTATCTACCTCTTTATTTTAATTTTATTTTATTACTATAAATTATTAAACTTTTCTCTAATTTGATTCATTTTCCCGCAACTCATAGTTCCCTCGGGACATTCCCCAATAATACATTCGGGACCCGCATTTTTAAATAGTATGGGGGCAACAGATTTTACTTGCCTTATCATTTCCGTCGCTAAATCACGGATTTCCCATTGTGCTCTTTCACAAGCTCTTAAACGAAAAAAATGATGTAATGCTCTTGCTGACATTGTAAATACTATTTTGGTTTCACATGCATTGGGAAATACATATCTTGCATCCTCTATAGATGTTTTTTCCGCCGTTTGCTTAGCCAGTTTGTCACTTTTTCCTTCACTTAATAACCTATTTAGATTATTGGCATATAATATTTCAACAATTTCATCATAATGACGTTGATCTTCCTCCATTGCTTTTATAAAAATATCCTTAGCCTCTTTATTTTCTTTGATTTGGGGAGGAATTACATATTCAAATTGTTCCAATTTAACATACCTTTGGGATTGTTGGGAATACGAGCATCCAATCCTATGCCTAACCAATTGATGAGTGAGGACTCTGCTAACTCCTTCCACTCCAAAAGTAAAATAGACATGTTCTATTGGGCTTTCATGCCCCAAATCCATGAGTATGTTTAAAAATTTTTTAGTTTTTTTATCGTCCAAATCATCAAGTATGCCATCAACCCCTGTTTTTGAGTAACACAATTTTGCAGCTGCGGCAATAACCTTTTCAGGTTCCGGAGTATATCGTATCAATTCAACTTTCATTATATATAGCTTACCCCCTTTTCATTTGCAGATTGCATATTAATATTCTATGAGTTATATGAAGTTTTGTCCATATCTATTCTTCCTTCATTATTTCAACTACATATTGTAAGATTTCAAAAAGTCTGGTTATATGATTATTTAAATATAAGTAGCCCAGCAGGCATTCAAAGCCTGTTGCATACTTATATTCGATGATTTCTGCATGTTTTGGCATAGAACCGGTTTTTGCATTTCTACCTCTTTTAACAATGCGTTTTTCTTCTTCAGTTAAAGATTCATAGATTTCTTCTATTAATCTAGCCTGCGATTTAGCCTTTACATAAGAAATTGCTTTTTTATGAGTCTCCCCTGCTTGGCTGTTTCCTTTCGACACTAGCAATGTTCTCACAAAAAGCTCATAAACAGCATCGCCAATATAAGCAAGAAGCGCAGGATTAAACATTTTAATTTCTATGTCTTTAATATTCTCTCTTACCATATCACTTAGGTTTTCCACTGTTTTATGGTAATCTCTTGTAATTAAATCTTTTTCCATGTGTATCACCTGTATTTTTATGCCCTTCTCCACTTTACTCCTGATGGCGTGTCTTCCAATATTATCCCTTTGCCATTTAAGTTATCCCTGATTTCGTCGGCCAAAGCCCAATTCTTCTCTTTTCGAGCTTTCTGTCTTTCTTCTATAAGAGCTTCTATTTCTTCATCAAGGTTTTTTTCTTCCTTGCTTAATAAACCCAGCACACCTGCAAGTTCCATATACAAATCAAAAGCATATTGAATGGTTGTTTTTGAAGTATTGTCATTAATATTTGCATTAATATCTCTGACTAAATCAAAAATAGCTGAAACCGCATCTGCTGTATTTAAATCATCTTCCATCGCTTCAATAAATCTATCTTTATGTTTCAATAAACTTTCTTCTATATCTACTTCGTTTTCTAATCGTTCTTTTTCTTCTGCTTTACTTAGTAAATACTTTAAATTATTTTTAGCTATATAAAGCCTTTCCAAGCTGCTTTTTATGCTGTCTAAAAGTTCGTTGCTAAAATTTATTGGACTTCTATAGTGTGAAGAAATCATAAAAAGTCTTACTATTTCAAGATCATATACCTCACTCACTTCTCTCACTGTAAAAAAGTTTCCCAAGGATTTTGACATTTTTTCATTATCTACGTTGATAAAACCATTATGCATCCAATACTTAGCAAAGGGTTTCCCCGTTGCACCTTCACTTTGCGCTATTTCGTTCTCGTGATGCGGAAAAATTAAATCCTGTCCTCCCGAATGTATATCCATAGTTTCTCCCAAGTATTTCATAGACATTGCAGAACATTCAATATGCCATCCCGGTCTGCCTAAACCCCAAGGACTATCCCAAGCAGGCTCGCCGGGTTTTTGGTTTTTCCATAATACAAAATCCATAGGATTCTTCTTTTCATCACCAACGTCCACTCTCGCACCAGCTTCAAGTTCTTCTAAATTTTGTTTTGATAATTTCCCATAGTCAGAAAACTTGGTTGTATCGTAATATACATTTCCGTTTATTGTATAGGTCAACCCATTTTCCTCTATTCTTTTTATGAGATTTATTATTTCAGGTATGTTTTCTGTCACTCTTGGATGATAGTCTGCTTTTCTTATCCCTAGGGCTTCCGCATCTTTAAAATATTCTTTTATAAATTTCTCTGCGACTTCTTTCTCGCTTACCTTTTCTTCTTTGGCTTTTTTAATTATCTTATCATCAACATCGGTAAAATTTTGAACAAAGGTAACTTTATAACCTCTGTATTCCAAATATCTTCTTAAGATATCAAATATAATAAAAGGTCTGGCATTTCCTATATGAAAATAATTATAAACAGTGGGGCCACACGAGTACATTTTAATCTCTCCCGGCACCAAAGGTATTAGTTCCTCTTTCTTTCTAGTAATAGTATTAAATACTTTCATTAATAAAACCTCCATATTAAATATTAAGCCGCCCCTATAAAGAGGCGGCTAATTCCGCGGTTCCACTCTTATTATGCTCAAGTTAATAACGGTATTACCGCCAACTACTACATTTTTTCATAGTTGGTGCTAACGGGTGCATTTTTGGATTGCTACTTCCTGGAATATTTCTCAGCTTATAAAGATTCCTCTCTTAAGGTGTAAACAAAACTACTTTTCCCGCTCATTGCATCTATATATTTATTTACAAATACTATATTTAAATTTATATATAATCAGTTTTTAGTATAGTTTATTATATTTGCTACGATTACTGAGTTACAAGGCTAATGATCTGTAAGCTTATTACAGGCGAAATCAAAACCTCCCCGATAATTCAGGAGTTTTGTTTATAATTATCCCTTTAGTCACAAATGATTTCGCTTATCTTTCATTTCGCTGACAGATCCTAAGCCTCTCCACAACGTAATCTTAATCAAATATTAATAATCTACAGTGATGAAATATATAATTTTACAACATGCAAACAATAATTATATTATGAGTCCATACCAATCAAAGTGTCAATAGTTTTTTGTTTTAATCAGGTTTCCTCTTATATTCTAAATAAGTTTTCTTGCCAATATATATATAAATATTTTGGGGTGCATCAATTTTTTTATCTTTTCTATAAATTAAAACTCTATATCCTTCTTTACTCCCTACTTTTGCCCTAGTAAATGAAAAGGGAGATGCTTTTATTGTTTCATTATAATTGTAAACCGTCTCTAAAAAAACTATCCTACTAGGTACAACCTTATTGCTTATAGGTAACGAATTTCTAGATATAAAAACCATAAAGATAATAATAACAACGCCAATCAATGTAGCTATATTGCCCGAAAATATTTTTTTCCGTTTCATAAATAATCCCTCTTTATGATTTTAAACTAACATTCTATATAAAGACAAGCAACTGCATAAGATGAAATACCCTCACCTTTTCCTATATAGCCTAATCCTTCGGTAGTAGTTGCTTTAATATTTATTTGGCTTTCGTTTACTCCAAGGTTTGATGCTATATTTCTTTTCATTATATCTATATAGGGAGATAATTTCGGTTCTTGAGCCACGATTATACTATCAATATTTCCTATGATATATCCTTTTTTACAAATTATATTCTTTACTTTTTTGAGTAATAGAAGACTTGATATGTTTTTATATTGCAAATCATCATCAGGAAATAATGTACCTATATCTTTATATCCACATGCTCCTAATAATGAATCTATTATTGCATGAACCAATACATCCGCATCTGAATGCCCAAAAAGCCCTTTTGTATAGGGAATATCAACTCCGCCAATTATTAGTTTTCTTCTTTCCACTAGAGGATGTACGTCAAAGCCATTACCAATCCTAATCATTTAATCCCCCTGTTATAACCTTTTATTCCGCATAAAACTAGCCATCATTGCCTCTGCAATAACAAGGTCCTCAGCAGTAGTTATTTTAATATTACAATAATCTCCCACAACCATTTTAACACTATGATTCAAATATTCAACCAACATAGCATCATCTGTTGCTTTTTTCCCTTGCTCATGAGCGTGCTTATGTGCTTGTACAATTAAATTATGTTTAAAAGCTTGAGGTGTCTGTGTGATCCATAACTTTTCTCTATCGGGAGTATTGATAACAAAATTTTCATTATCGGTTATCTTTATTGTTTCTTTTACAGGTACACCTAAAGAAGAAGCACCGTATTTACTTGCTTCTTTAATACAGGTTTCAATCATTTCCGTTGTAATAAAAGGTCTTGCGCCATCATGAATTATTATTATATCTGTATTTTTATCTGCTTCTTTTAAACCTTTTCGAACAGACTCTTGTCTTTCATCTCCGCCAAATACTACCTTTAATGGTTTATTCATATGAAAATCATTAAGAATTTTATCATAAAAAATCTCATTATCTGACCGGCTTATAACCAATATAATCTCATCAATACCAATACAAGTAAAAAAAACCTCAAGTGAATAAGATAGTAAAGGTCTCCCATTGAGGTTAAGATACTGTTTATTAATACCGGCTTTCATTCTTGAACCTTTACCGGCTGCAAGTATAATTCCTGTATTCATAGGCTCCTCCAATATTTTACGAAACCTTATCTGCAGCCGTTTTCAATTTTGCAAAAATCATCCTCCCGGCAGCAGTTTGCAATACAGAAGTTACTACTACAGTAATAGTTTCTCCAATATATTTTCTTCCGTTATCAACTACTATCATTGTACCATCATCCAAATAAGCAATACCTTGCCCTGATTCTTTACCATCCTTTATAACAGTAACAGTCATCTCTTCTCCGGGTAAAACAACAGGCTTCACCGCATTCGCCAGTTCATTGATATTCAGTACCGGCACTCTTTGGAATTCGGCAACCTTATTTAAATTATAATCGTTGGTAACAACTTTACCATCTAACAACTGGGCTATTTTTAACAATTTTGTATCTACTTCACTAACGTCATCAAAGTCTTTCTCAATTATTTCAACTGAAATATCCATATCATTTTGAATTTTATTTAATATATCAAGTCCTCTTCTACCTCTATTTCTTTTCAAGCCATCTGAAGAATCGGCAATATGCCTTAACTCTTCCAAAATAAAGGTAGGTATAATGAGGGGGCCTTCAACAAAACCGGTTTTCACAATATCTGCAATTCTACCGTCAATTATTACACTGGTATCAAGCACCTTAGGCTGAATCTTATGCTCACCTTTTGACATTTTGTCCTTATCTTTCAATCCAATTCTTTTTAAAAATGAAAAAATATTAAACAAGTCTTCTCTTTTTTTCGTAGCAATGCTTATACCCAGATAACCCATTAATATATAGAGCATCACAGAAATTAAACCACCCAACCAAAAATAGGGAATTAGCTTTAAGGGTCCACTGATTAAGCTTGCAATAACTAAGCCTATAATTAAACCAATAGCACCAATAATGATTTCATTAGTTGGCACCCTTTGCAACATTTTTTCAACTTGGCCGGTTGCATAAGAGCCCCTGGTAATAATCCACGGGGATATTAAATAAAATATAATTCCACCTATAATACCAAATAAAGCAATCACTAATATCTGTCTAAAGTCA
This sequence comes from Bacillota bacterium, assembly GCA_023230985.1. Lineage (GTDB taxonomy): Bacteria > Bacillota > Clostridia > Lutisporales > Lutisporaceae > JAAYKT01. The sequence goes on along the minus strand of JALNWH010000058.1, from coordinate 3,094 downwards.
GTTATTCTATACCCGAAAATTGTAACGATTTTAAAATACTTAATAATTAAATAAGCAGCTTCCGAACCAAGTACTATTCCCAAAAGTGCTAAAAAACATCGTAGTATTTTTCTTAACACAATTTTCACCTCCTTCTACAAGTATATCCAATGCATATTTTTTTAAACCTTAGGAAATTTATGATTATTATAACAAAATAACAAACAATTAATAACCCCGGTTTTTAATATTAACAAACATTTAATATTTCGTCTATAATCTTTTCTGTTTCAATTATGCTTAAATCTTTTATTAACGATAGCTCACTTACTAATAATTGAAGAGATTCACAATACATTTTCTTTTCCCAAGTAGAAAGTTTATTTATTTTATTCATGTTTGCCAGATAATTAACTATTATCGCCAAATCAAAAATACAGCCTTCTTTTATTTTTAATTCATTTTTTCTATATCTTATATTCCACCTCTCCTCCATTTTAACACAAGGACCTGATAATATATCTAAAACTTTTTGATAATCTTTTTGATTTCCTATAAGTCTAATATTTAATGATTCTATATTATCTACGGGTATTATTATTTTTATATCCCCAATTATCATTCTTATAATATAGCATTTTTTAATGACACCGAATACATCTTTATCTTCAATGGATTCCACTATGCCTGCTCCATGTGCCGGATATACAACTTTTTCACCTACATGAAACATATTCTACCTCCCTAAAAATTAAAGCAATTTGCGTAACATATCAGTATACAACTTCCCCTTTATTATTCAAGTAATAATCGTAATAATACTATCAAGCATAAACAAAAAAATAAATCATTATACTATAATTATCGTAGTTTTGTCGTTTAAAGTTGAATAATGGCAGTAATAATAAGGCTTGTCATTTGCTTTTTATGATTGACAACTAAAAGTGCAAAACCTATAATGAAACTATAGTACATTTTATGTATACAAGAGCTTAGGAGTGATACTTAGTGAAAGATATAAAATGTGACGACTTTCAAGACAATGTGTCGGAATTATTAATTAGACATAAAAGCATCCTTGATATTTTGAGTAAAGTTGCAGAAGCACAGACAAGGATAAATAGGGCTGTAGCCAAATCAGTAACCTGTTGCGGTTGTATACAGGTTAATGCTAAAAAACAATGCATACCTATTGACGGTACTATTGAAGATTTAAGGGATTGTATGGACACACATATTGAAGGTAAGCTTTGTGAAAACTGCAAAGATGTTATTGAAAAAGAGATTGGCAATACTTTATTTTATATTACCTCTTTATGCAATATTTTAGATATAAGCCTCCATGAAGTATTGTTGAAAGAGGTAGAGAAATTAAATACTTTAGGCATTTATAACCTTTTTTAAATTCAATCTCAATTTGTATGTTTTTTATTTGCTTTATTAACATGTATATCCTTTGGTTATTAAATTCAAAAGCATCTTAGGATGCATTTTAAATTTTCTAGAAAATTATAGAAAGCATGTTTTCTACATTCTTGACCCCATCAATGTTTAAAGGAAAGTTATTTTTCAAATTCTTATAATTATTATAAGGAATTATGCATTTTTTAAAGCCAAGTTTATAGGCTTCATTTATTCTTTTTTCTATAAAATTAACTGCTCTTACTTCTCCGGCTAAGCCTACCTCCCCAATTATAACCATGCTTTCTTCAACAACCTTATCTTTATAGTTCGAAGCTATGGCTGCTATTACTCCTAAATCTGAAGCAGGTTCATTTAACTTTATTCCCCCAACTACATTTACATAGGAATCATAGTTTTGTAATTGAAATCCTATCCTTTTTTCCAGTACAGCCATCAAAAGTACTACCCTATTATAGTCTACACCGGTTGCCATTCTCCTGGGAACTCCAAAATTTGTATAACTGAGCAAAGCTTGTACTTCCACAAGCATCGGCCTTGTCCCCTCTATAGATGCTATAACGGAGGAACCGGATGCACCTTGCATTCTCCCGGCTAAAAACATCTCAGAAGGATTTAATACCTCAACTAAGCCTTTATCACTCATTTCAAATATTCCTATTTCGTTTGTAGAGCCAAACCTGTTCTTTACTCCCCTTAGGATCCTGTAAGACATATGTGAGTCTCCTTCAAAATAAAGAACTGTATCAACCATATGCTCAAGCACTCTAGGACCTGCAATAGAACCTGCTTTTGTAACATGCCCGGCAATAAAAACCGCTATATGCTCTTCTTTAGCTATACGCATCAAAGTTCCCGTAGCATCTCTCACTTGGCTGACGCTTCCGGGAGCAGATAAAATTGTAGGATTATAAACGGTTTGTATAGAATCAATAATAAGAATATCAGGATTTATCTCAAGAACGGTCCTTTCTATATACTCCATATTGTTTTCAGAAAAGAGATAGATGTTATCTGATGCAATACTCATCCTTTTTGCTCTTACCTTGATTTGTTTAACAGATTCCTCTCCTGATATATATAACACCTTTAGATTTCTTTTGCCTATATTTTCTGATAATTGTAGCAGCAAAGTTGATTTGCCTATTCCCGGATCTCCTCCTACCAGTATCATAGAACCAATTACAATACCTCCACCTAAAACCCTATCTAATTCACCTATATCTGTTGCCAGCCTATAATCTTCTTCCAAAGAAATATCCTGAATTCTCTGGGGTTTGGTTAAGGAAGATGAAGAACCGTTGGAAATTATAGTTTTTTCAATAACCTCTTCCACCATACTTTGCCATTGATTGCATTCGGGGCATTTTCCCATCCATTTAGGCGCTTCATAACCACATTCCATACATACAAATTTTGTCTTAAGTTTTGCCAAAAGTATTCCTCCTTTTAACGATAGCAGAACGTTTATAAATAGGGAACTTTTTGATGGCTAAAAAGCAAATAGCCACGCAGTTGCCATACTATTGCTATGAAACTAGAGACAACTGCTTAGCTTTTATTTGCTTTGTCCTTAATGTTCTATAATCGCTTTTTTAAATATCAATTCTTCTCCGTCAGAATCAACAAGTACTTCATCACCGGCTTTTACATTACCGGCTAATAATTCCTCGGATAGTTTATCTTCTATCAT
>JALNWH010000057.1 GCA_023230985.1 Bacillota bacterium | reverse complement strand
GTCATCAAAATCAACGTGATTTACTATGAAGCTTCCTTGAACTGCATCTTTTGCCATTGTAAATAACTGCTCGGAAGGAACACCGTCTCCACCCATAAGCGGTGCATCTATGCCTAATTCTCTGGCCTGATTGGCTATAAGTGAAAATTCTTTAAAGAATATAGGAAGGAAAAGCACTTCAGGTTCAGCTTCTTTTATTGTACTTAGCTGGGGCCTAAAATCAACATCGCCAAACTTAAATGCTTCTCTGGCAACAATTTTTCCGCCTTTACCCACGAAAAATTCTTCAAAAAACTCTGTCAACCCTTGTGAATAATCATCAGCAACATCATAAAGAACTGCAGCTTTTGTAAAGCCTAATACGTCTGCAGCATAACCTGCTGCAACAGCACCTTGATATGGGTCAATGAAACAAACTCTAAAGTTATAAGGTTTTACTTTGCCATCAAGAACTGTAACCTTTGGATTTGTTGCAACTGTGGCGATATCGGGTACTTTTGCTTCTTCTAAAACGGGAGCAATAGGTATGGCGTTACCACTGGCATTAGGCCCAATTATTGCAACCACTTTATCCTGCCCTGTAAGTCTTTTGACTACATTAACAGCTTCTTGAGGGTCTCCTTTGGTATCGTAGCCTATGGCTTCCAATTTCTTGCCATCTAAAACTCCGCCGGCTTCATTTATTTCTTCGAAAAGTAGTTCTACCATGCCAAATTCACACTGTCCAAATACTGCCTGGTCTCCTGTCAGGGATCCCATCCATCCAACTTTTATGACATCCGAATCAGCTTCCCCGCTTCCCCCTGTTTCAGCGGGCTTAGAACAGCCTGTCAACACCATTGCTGCAATAAGCGCAAATACAAGTAGCAATGACAATGTTCTTTTCATTTTTTCCTCCTCCAAATACTTTTTAATCAAAACTATTTAGTGAGCTTATGTAAGTAACAGAATTTAGGTATATCCACCATTAGCTTTGTTACCTTTAATTATAAATACAATATTCAAATACAATCACATATATTCAAAAATAATCACAATTGTATGAATTGTCTCAAAATTGTAAGTAAAAAAATTTTCTCCCGAAAGGTATTATATATCAGGTGGTGCATTCCGGGAAGCCCTACTTCTAAAGTAATGGTAATATATCACAAGGAATTTTCACTTAGAAATAATAAGCCTTCAAAAAATTTGTTCATATTTACCTTCCCTCCGGCCATTTTATTTCCCCTTATACGGTCCATCTCTGCTTTTACATTTTCAAAATCAAATAAGGTATTTAAGTATTGTTGAAAAGTATCTGCATAATAATCTTCTATTCCTGCATTGGCTACATTGATTAGACCTTCTTTAATTGACCTGCGAATTCTTTGCTTAACGGTTCTGGGGTTTTCCCCTAATTGATTGCATATATTATCAATACAAGATTCGCTATAGGTTTTTCTGTTTTGTATAATGTATTCGCCTATGGTGATTATATCATTTGTGCCTTTAGCCCCTAGCATGCCTAAAGTACTTAATATGTATTTCATCCTTCTTATTATATCAATACTGCCATCTTCACCGATTTTTTCGTCCTTAACTACCTTTCTTATATTATTCAAAATTCGCTCCATACGTATCTTTTCTGCTATTTTGTTAACTACCTTTTCCACCTCAATATTATTTAGGGGCTTTGAAATAAAAAATTCAATACCTGAATAGTAAGAATCGGAAATTAGTTCTTTATCCGAGACCTGCGATATCATGATAAAATTTATCTTTGGTCTTACAGATTTCACTTCTTTAACCAGAGTGTTTCCGTCAAGTTTTGGCATAAGCAAATCAACCAGAACAATATCCGGGTTATATATAAGTATTTCTTTTAAAGCCTTCTCTCCATCGTGGGAGTGTCCCACTATATCCCCCATATTTTTTTCCTCAATAATATTGCTAAGTATTTTTACAATATTAATATCATCATCTACAATATAATATCTCAAAAAACTCCCCCCCTACATAGTATCTTTTGATATACTTATTCTAAATGCTGTTCCTTTGCCCGGCTCAGAATTTACACTTATATCTCCGTCAAATGTACCCTTAATTAAGTCACTTACTAAAGCCAAGCCTATTCCTCTTTCAATATTTCCCGTATTTTCATCAAATTTTGTGGAGAAACCCGGATTGTATATATAATCAAGGTCGCTTTCTTTTATCCCCTTACCATTATCCTTTATTTCAAAAATATAGTTTTTACCGGTTTCGTAAATTATTAGACTTAGCTTTCCTCTTTTCCTTTTACCTATTGCTTCTATACCGTTATTTATAAGATTGTTAAGTATAGACATAAGATAAAAATGCTTTACTATATAAAAATTTGTCCTTACGCTAAAATAAATACATATATCAAGTTTATTGTCTTTTATATATTCCTTCGTATCTGTTTCTAGAATATTTACTACATCTTTAATGCTCATTTTAGAATAATCAATTTTGTCCTTTGATACTGCTTCAAGCCCCTTTATAATTCGGATATAGTCTTTTTTTATTTCATGAACATCTTTTGCTATATCAAGAGAAAGATTTTTTACTTCCTTTGGATAATCTCCTTCGTAAATCATCTTGTAAGCATTATAGGATCTTTTCATAACATCCTCTATCAAAGATACGTTTTTATTCATAAAATATATTTCTGATTTAAAACCGGAAGTAAGCAACATCAATTTACGATATCTCGATTCATGTTCTTCTTTTATTAAAAAAGACCTATAGTACTTCATAGAAATTACTATCCCCAATACAATGATAGCCCTAATTGTTGCAATAGTGATAAGGTCTTTTATTATATGAAAACTCATATCCGTGATTCTTGTCCTAATACTCATCTCAACTATATTTGATAAAAAATCACAGGCAAAGGCAGTTATAACAAATCTTGTAATGTCCTTCGTCAATGATTTATAATACAAAAAATAAAATACCAAACCGTAAGTAAAGTAGAAAAAAACATCGGGACCTACCAATTCAATGGTAAGGTTTATATCCTTATTCCCAAGATAAACAATTATCCCTCTAAATAAAGGCGATATAATCCCTGTGGCAAATCCTACTATTATTGAGTTCAATTCCGAGTAATTATATAAAAAGACAGGAAGCAAAACTACGGACAATGTTATTATAAAACCTTTTACAAAATAACTTAGATTAAACTGAGATGCTAATGCTATGCAAACTGCAATAAGCAAAGTGTGCCTTATTCTGTTCATATCTCCCACCTCGTTGAAACCCTCGGGTAGAGTTTATCTCTTGGAAATTCTCTTCGGAAACCACCGTTATTTAAGTTTAAGCACTACAGGGCAATGGTCGGAGCCTAATACCTTGGAATGAATCTCCGCAGCTTTTATAAAATCTTTTAAATTATCCGATACGATATAATAATCGATTCTCCATCCTATATTTCTTTCTCGGGCTTTTCTCATATAGGACCACCAAGTATATGCATTTTCTTTATCCGGATAAAAAAATCTAAATGTATCAATAAATCCGGAGTCCAAAAGCTTTGTCATCTTCTCTCTCTCTTCATCACTAAATCCCGCATTTCTCCTATTAGTATCGGGATTTTTCAAATCTATTTCCTTGTGAGCCACATTTAAATCTCCGCACAATATTACAGGCTTATCTATTGCCAAGTTCATTAAATAATCCCTAAAAACATCTTCCCATTCCATCCTATAATCAAGTCTTGCTAATTCCGGTTGAGAATTAGGGGTATATACATTAACTAAAGAGAAATCTTCATACTCCAGTGTGATTACCCTTCCTTCCTGATCATGTTCGGCAATACCTAAACCGTATTTTGCATTCAATGGTTCTTTTTTTGTAAATACTGCGGTACCTGAATATCCTTTTTTCACTGCATAATTCCAGTATTGATGATAACCGTCCAAATCCAGTTCGATTTGTCCCTCCTGCAGCTTAATCTCCTGAACACAAAATATATCCGAATCCATTTCATTAAAATAATCTAAAAATCCTTTTTTTACACAAGCCCTGAGGCCATTCACATTCCATGATATAAGCTTCATTTTTACTCCCCTTTTATTTCTTATCATTTTAGTAACTTATTATCGGTCTTTACATAAAAACTCTATTCAACACTATCAAGCCTATTTAATCTTTCCAGTATTTTGGATAGTTCCTCCAACTTTTCTCCATATAAAGACCAGTTCCCTTCCTTTTGAGCTTCTATGGCTTCACTGAAAACATCATTGGCAAGTATTATCAGTTCTTTTAAGCCGCTTACTTCTTCTTCGGAAGATATATCAGGTATAATCGGTTTTGGTTTTATAGGTTCTTCAGCTGAGGTTGGAAAAATTTTAGATAAAGAAATTTCCAAACTGTCTTCCATAACAACCATATTTTTATAAAAGACTATAACCTTTTTTAATTCAGGCAAGGCACTGGCATTACTAGCCCTCAAATATATTGGCTCCACATAGAGTATTGAATCCTCTATAGGTATTATAAGCATATTACCTCTTATAACCTGTGAGCCGCCGCCGGATTGAAGCAGATTTATAGCATTGCCTATAGCAACGTCCTGACTTATTATACCCTCTATCTGCATGGGACCCTCTACAATCTTGCCGGATGGAAAAGTGTAAAGCACCAGTTTTCCGTAATTTTCCCCATCGTTTTTTACGGCAAACCACGATGTCATATTATTCTTTCTTTGCGGTGTATAAGGTACCATCAATATGAATTCCTCTTTATCGGAATCCGGAAGCTTCATAATCAAATATGAGGACTCTACCAATTCACTCTCACTGGTTGCGCCGCTGGGACCATATATCTGAGTAGCTATATCCCATACATCACTTTTATTATAAAACTCTCTGGCACTTTTTATATGATATTTACTATATATTTCTGATTGTATATCAAAAAGCATTTGAGGATATCTGATGTGAGAACGCAAATCCTCCGGCATGTCTGCTAAAGGCTTGAATAAAGTTTTATATATCTTGCTGTAGGTAATTATTTGCGGATCCTTATCATCAGCAATATAAAAATCCGTTGTACCATTATAAGCATCTATAATAATTTTTACAGAATTCCTGATATAATTTATATCCGTATTCTCATCCATAGCTTCCGAATAAGGATATTTATTACTGACGGTATAAGCATCAATTATCCAATATAATTTCCCTTCACTTACAACAATATAGGGGTCCTCATCAAAAAACAAAAACGGTGCTATTTTTCTCGACCTATCTATTATTTCCCTGTTTAACAGTATTTTGCTTTTAGAATTTATGTCCTGAGACAGAATAAAATTCATCTTGCCTTGGGTTAATGCTAACATAATGCGATTTGTAAAAGTTAATGGCACGCCGCCGGTACCTTCATAAATGGTTTCAATATTTCCTTCGCTGGATGGATAATCAAACTCATTTTCTCTGGTATTTACTATAACAAAATCTTTTGTTAACTCTCCATAATATAATTGAGGTCTTTCCACCTTAATATCAGTTTCCGATATAATCGGCAAATCCTTAATAAACAATCTGGGCTGACCGGAAGAAGTAACTTCATTCACCGGAGACATTGCAACTCCATAACCATGAGTATACTTTAGATAACGATTTATCCAAGATGCCCCTCTTTCCTCTTCCCTTTTGGGAATATTTGCACTTTGAAGTTCTCTGGCAGAAATAAATACTTGTCTATACTCCCCATTTACCATATATCTATCAATATCCATATCATAGAAAAAATAGTAGTTTTTCAAACCCTGTATCTGATTGTATATATCTTTCGCCGGTTTATAGTCATTAACAGGAATATTATTTATTGTAATCTTATTATTATCTATGTCTTCCCTTGTTAGATCCTGAGCTACACTAAATTGCTTTACTTCAACATCATGAAGGTCATAAGCAAAGTTGGTATAATCAATGTTATACTGCAAAAACTTTTCTTCCTTAGCCAATTCATTGGGGGTAACTATAAGGTTTTGGATAGCTGCAGTTACAATACCTGATGCAAATACTGCAATAACAAGCAATAAAGGTCCAAAAAACAAGACCTTTTTATTTATACCTTTATAAGGAACCATAAAGGAAATGGCAATCAATACACTAAGTCCAATATATAGATAATAAAAAGGCAGTCCTACATGCATATCCGTATAAGACGCTCCAAATGAAATTCCTCTCGGAGAATAAAGCAAATCAAACATTCTCAAATAAAACCCTGCCGCCAATAATAAGAAGAATATACCGCCTAGAAAAGAAAGCTGTTTGCCCCCGGTTTTCAATATATCTTTATAAGTATTTTTATTTAAACGCCCTATATGCCTATAACTCAAATCATTTTCAAAATCTTCTTTTGCCTTTTTCGGTGCTAAGATCATTATTGCATTAAATACAAAAGTAATTATTGCAAAAATAATTATCACACCGAGCAAAAAACTATATATTTTTTTAAAAAAGGGAAGCATGAAAACATAAAAGCTGATATCGTAGCCAAAGATTGGATCCGTTATATTAAAAGGAGTTTTATTAATAAATATTAAAAAATCGTACCATACTTCAGAAACAAATGCTATGGAAAATACCAAAGACAAAAATAAGGAAATAATAATAAACATTTTATTTCTCTTTTTGTTTTCGCCAACACCCATAATAATTCCGCTTCTTTTTACCAAATAAGAATTTATTGATTTCATATATATATAAAACAGGATGAATGTCGCTGCGAGTGTAGGTATAAAAAATTTCATCTGTGTAAAGACTTTTTTAAAAAATACTTCCGTATATCCCAGTTCTTTAAACCACTGGAAATCAATTATATACCCTGATAAGGTACCAAATAAAGCAATAATTATTACTATAAAAGCTAAAACATATATTATCCCTTTATTTCTAAGTGATGGTAGTTTAATTTTCATCAAAATCCTCCCCGGTATTTATTAGCCTCAACTTTATTATATAAATTTATAAAAAATTCACCGATAAACAAATTATACATTTATCAGTGAAATAATACAATTTCAACTTTAAAAATCCATATTTAAAAACATGGGTGCTGCGATATTACAAAGGGTAGATATATAATTATAAATACTCGCATCAAACTCTTTGCTTTTCAATGATGTAGACAAATACAAAACCCCGTTAACCTCTCCATAATTTGTAATAGGTATTATCATTACAGATTGCCAATCAGGCATACCTGTAACTGTATCAATGGCTACACTGCTTGACCAGTCAATAAGATATTCCCCGCTTTTACTTATTATACACTTATTCAACAGTTCGGCATTATAAGGCAAACCGTTTATCTCCACAGGAGCTGAGCCTCTCCTTGAAATATGTTTAACAGGTTTATTATTATCTACTATAAAAACAATTCCTTCTTTGGCACCGGACATTTCTATCATTTTACCCAAAAAATTAAATATTTTATTTTCAATAGTCGTAGAATTATCTCTTTGGAGCTCTAATATTTCTATAATACTTTCTACATTATTTATATCCTCCGACATATTACCTGTTATTATTCCTATCATCTTATCTACTCTTCCTGCTGTCTTTACCAAATCAGTATCATAAACCGTAGTTTTATTTCTTCCTGTTTCCTTTGAATGATATAAGGCTTGATCCGCCTTATCTATTAAATCCTTCATCCAAGTGCTGTGTGTGGGGTAAGATGCGATACCCATACTTATAGTTATGTTTTGATGCAAACCTATATTGGCGGATTCCAGTGCCTTTCTAATCTTCTCCGCCAGATTTAATGCTCCTGTTGTATTTGTAGACGGGAGAAGCATTATAAATTCTTCCCCGCCGTATCTGGCACAAATATCCGTCCTCCTAAGGCTATTCATAATTAGTTCTGATATCTTTACCAGCACTTTATCTCCTACCTGATGACCATATCTATCATTTATTGCCTTAAACCTATCTATATCAGACATAATAATGGAAAACTCTCCGCTTTTTATTGCCGCATTGGAAATCTCGTTTAGCAATGCGTTTTCAAAATATTTTCTTGTATACAACTTTGTAAGCTTATCAATAGCATTTACCATCTTTAAATTATAATTATCAATGAGTATATGAGCTATTTTTGTTACTCTATTGCATAAATCCCCTGTCTCATTTGAAAAATTATTGATAATTGAATCCGTATCAAGATAAATGAAACCTGAAATATTGCATGAATTGCTGACATTCCTTCTTTCAATTTCAAAATCAACAACTGTATCAAAAGAGGTCACGGGAAAACAAAATACGGCGGAAATATCTTTTGGTATTAAACTGTTCTCCATTTTCTTCTTGTACTCAAATACATCAGGTATTATTATACTTTCACCTATTTGCCTTGCCTTTTCAGTAATATATTTATAAAAACTAAGATTTTCATTTTTAAAGCTGGTATATACAAACCTCAAACTACTGCTATCATCAGTAATTGCCAGAAAAGCATTTTTTGCTTGTGTAAAATCTTTCAATATTTCCACTAATTCTTTTATGCTTTCTTCTATACTATTACTAAAATTATTAATTCTGTAAAGAAAATCTGACATGAGTTTCCCTGATATATCCGCTTTTTCTTCCCCATCTATTCCATATGCCAAATTGCTGTCCTTGATTAACAAATCCTTAAATTTTTTATAATAAAAATATTCATTTATGATGTTCTCAATATCCTTATCTTCATCCTTTAGTGTGGCATAACCAAAAAATGAACCTTCTTTACCTGTCATTTCTTTAGCTAAGGTTAATAGTTCTTCTTTAACAGTGTATCTGTTATGAGATTTTATAAAATTAATTTTATAATCTTTTGGTACTCCGTCAACCAAAATTCTCAGACAATTAAAAGAAGTCAACATGTAACATAATGCACGATTCAAATCGCCGGATTTTGCCACTTCCAGTCCTATTGCCTTATAAATCTTCCATCTTAATTCATTATTATCAAACTTATCTGCATCATCAACCAAGGCTTTCAACAGATCCGGTCTTTTCTTCCCGCTAAAAGTCATAGCATCCAAGTATCTAAAATTCAAATTCAACTGTGGTATATTGCTAAACTTCTCATACTTTTTCGACAATTCTACAAAACTTTGGACACTTTTAATATCATTCTTTTCTAAATATAATTCAGCTATTTTATTACATGCCAGCCCGGATACCCTATAATCTTTTTTTGCAAATAGTGAAACACATAATTCCTTTAGATTGTTATAATCCATTTCCTTTGTCAGTTTAATTTTACATAAGGTGTTCACAAGAGCCAAATCTGAATCTATATGAATATTCCATGACTTGGCAAGCCCCAGAGCTTTTTCAGAATTACTAAAAGCATCTTCATACATACCCATTGAGTATAAGAATATAGATTCACTGATATAGTATTGATATACTGCATCTCCCGTATCCTTATAATAAAAAATTATATCTTTAGCTTTATCTATATAATTTTTGTATTTATTATAATTCTCCATTTCCAAGCTTATCATCGAACAACTAATATATAGTATTGCTTGAGTATAGATATTTGGGAAACTTTCCATCAATTCCAGCGCTTTATTATAATAAACAAGGCTTTTTTTAAATGCGTCTTCTCTTTTATATGTCTCTGCCAGATTGTTATAGCTTTTTATTAAGCAATGTGTGTTATTGGTTCTTTGACAAATAATTATTGCTTCTTCAAAATATTTTTTCGCTTTTTGAATATTTCCGTAATAAACACTGTAAATAATCCCTAGATTATTCATTACCATTATTAAGCCTTTGTATAGTTTTAATTCTTCTAATATTTCCATGCTTTCGTTTAATGCTTCGATAGCCTCTTTGAAGCAAGATCTTTTAACCAAAGCCGCACCATATACAGACAAAAACATGCCATAATAATACTTGTCCTCTTTATTCAAATCTTTTAATACTTTTTCAAGAATTTTTATACAAGTATTTAACTTTCTTCTATATATCAACAAGTCGCTTAGAGCTAAAATAAGATCCAGCATTCCGTTTTTATAATTACTTGCCTTTATCTCTCTTTTTGCTAACCTTGAATATTCCAAACATTTTTTTATATTATTAAGTCTATAGTATATATATATCTTTTTTATATAAATATCTGCTATTAAATGTGTATCCCCCAGCTTCTTTGCCCTTTCCTCCGCAATTTCATATTGATTCAGGCTTTTATTATCTTCTGAAATCTGATAGTATAAATCACCCAATCTCATACTTACTTCAATAACTTTGGAAAGATCAGATCCTTTTTCAACTAAATCATAGGCCTGCTCCAGAAATTGAATTGCTTGGTTAATAAGGTGATTTTTAATCATATCCTTTGATGATTTTAACAAATAATCAATAGCCTCGGAGCTTCTGCCGCTTTTTGCCATTTGATAAATAAGTTCATCTTTATTTTCCCTTTTTTCCAGCCTATACTTTTCTTTAAGCATTTGGGATGCTTTTTCATGATATTTTAACTGATTATGAGCATTGATAGCATCATATACACTTTTCTTCAAACTCATGGAAGTAAAATCATAAGTTATACCCCAATCGTCCATTTTCTTTGATAAAATATTTAAATAAACAACTCTGTCCAAAAATGGCAGCAGTTCCTGAGCATCGAACCCGGACATACTCTCCAAAATATCTATAGGTACCGGCATCTTAAATATTGAGATTATATCTAATACTATTTTTTTATTCGGTTCCAGTTTATTAATCCTGTTTTTAAGGATATCATCAATATCCACTGATAGAGTAATTTTTGAAAAGTCTATATCCTTTAGCACCCAGTTTCCTTTATCGTCCACATATATGAGTTTTTCTGAAAAAGCGGCACATATAGTTTCGTATACCAAATGAGGATTCCCTTCCGTTTCTCTATATACCTTTGCAGCAAAATCAATTGGCGCATTGCTCATTCCCAATAGTATTCTTATGGCTTCCGCTGTTTCATAAATATTGTAATTAGTTAATTGTATGATATCTATATCCTTGAAATCTAATTGAGGCTTAAAGTAATCTACTACGTTTTCATCCAATACTTCCTCGTCAAAAGAAACAACAAAATAGATTTTTCCTCTATCTTGACATTCCATTATATAGTTAATAACCTTTTTTGATAATTCATCAATACAATTATAATTTTTCAACACGATGACAAAAGGCCAATTTAAAGAGGTTTCCAATATAAAATTTCCTAATCTGTAAACCATTTTATAAGACTCATCGGCTTCTTCCACAATAAAATTATTTGCTTTTTCTCTATCATTCAATTTGGGAATTAAAACATATAATTGATCCGAATATTTTTCTATCAAATTTTTATCAGCATATTTAAGAATTTTTTGAACAATATTTTTGATTCCGGAATAATCTTCAGACAAATCCTTGCTCAAGGGTGCTAAAACGGCATATTCTCCTTCAAAATTCAGTCTGGTAATAAACAGATTCAGCAGTGCGCTTTTGCCCGTCCCGAATTCACCGGTTATAACGGAAAGTTTTGTAAGTTTATTTTCATAAAAATAGTTTTGAACATTGTTAATCAATCTTTTTATAGTATTTTCTCTGGTTACGAGCTTCGTAGAGTACATTGGTAAAATTTCAATATGTTTCTTATCAACAATGCTAAAAGACTTAATAAAAGTTTTATTTATGTCGTCTAAAATTGCATCTATGGAAGTGTATCTTTTAGAACTGTCCGAAGCAGTACATTTTCTTATAATACCTTGC
>JALNWH010000056.1 GCA_023230985.1 Bacillota bacterium | reverse complement strand
TTATCAAACTTAATGACTCTATTGACTCTGTTGTTTCTTCACCAATATTGTAATAGCAAAATTTATTTATTCTCATTTCTAATTCTATACAAATCATTAAAGTTATTACATCTAATAAAATATATACTTCATGAATACCGATAATAGATTTTGATCGTCTTTGCATATAATCCATATATCTATTTAAATCATCAAAATCAGGATATTTACCCTGACTATCTAATTCCTTCTGCAATATTTCTATTTCTGGTTCAATATTTTTTTCTTGATTAATAATTTCATCTATTAATTTCTTTAATCTAAAAAATTGTGTCTGTAGTATGTATATCGAACCATTGTTTTTCCATTCTAATCCACGCATAATCATTATTTTCCCCCTATACTATGACAAAACAATAAAATAAATTGCAAATTAGTAGAACAGATTAAGATATAACTGAAATTATCATATTGAATTAAATTATTGGATTTATTTTCATGAAAGAGTAACCTTAAATAACTTTCTCCATGATAATAGAATATATATACCATTGATATTCTTATACATCTAAAACATCATATCTACTATCCATCAAGTTAGATTCGAAAATTTCTAAGGGATAGTAGATACATTTAATATTAAGCATACTTTTAAAAACTTCTTAAATTCTTTACCCATACGCTTCTTTCATATCTTTTATTTACAACAAATGTTTTAGTATTTTTACTCCAACTTAATTATTTTCCAATCAGAAAAAGCACTTTCATTACCCAAAAATGTTTTCTTTTGGATAGCTAAACACAGCAAATGGGATGGCCTACTAAACCCAACATATACGACTTTTCTACTTTTTTCATGTATGAGTTTGGCATTCCTAATTTTTTCGCCATTAAATAAAGGCATTATTCTTTTTATATCAGATGCACCACTAGTTTCAGTTTCTAGGTACAAAGTAGCAGTATGTGTTTCTCCCTTGACTTTGTAAACTGTTCCGAATTCTATGTCTAATTCATCACCATTGTTTTCTTTCTTCCATACATTTTTAATTTTTCCCATCTCAGTGTTTCCGCTTTGTTTTTTAATAAAATTTTTCAACATAATAATATCAGGCGACTTAAAATTTACCTTAATCTGAGATAAAATGTAGTCTCTGACTTCTTTATAACTAAAATTCTCAAGTTTGCATAATTCAATAATGCTTTTTGGATAATCAATATTTTCATCAGAGTACAATTTGTTTTTAATGGTATTAACTGTGAAACTCTGACTTGACTTATTATCAACATAACCACATATAAAGTAAATCTGGCATAACATTTTTTTTATTACTTTGTCTACGTTATATAAATTACCATGTTCCAATTGAGTAACAATTTCATATATATAATCATCTAAATACAAACTACCTGAACTTATTTCTTCCTTTTTATATTTGTCCCAATAGTCTCCTATTGTAATTCCTTTGCCATTTTTAATCATACCTATAGCCGTAAACTTTCCATTAGGACATAATTCATCAAGTTTATTACTTTTAATTTCTTTGTAGTAAGTATCTATAACATCATTGATCTTATTTTCACTATAAACTATTAAAGTAGGAGGGATTTGACGATTATTAATTAATGAAATAATAGATTCTTTTTTCGTTCTAAGTGGAACTAATATATTTGCAATTTTTTGATGATATCTATTGCTTCCTGGTAATATGAATGCATCTTCAGATACACTCCAAGCTATCTCATCTGCAGAGATGTTATTATAAATTGCTTGATCCACATCCCCTATCTTTTGCAATGTTGTTTTTTTTAATAATTGATTTATGACTTTACATTGAAGATGATTGCAATCTTGATATTCATCAACAAAAGCATACCGAAATCTTTTAGAGATAAGCTTTACTAACTCATCACCGTACTCTTCAATAGCTTCTATTCCTAATTCATAGCTGTCATTATATTTAACTATTCCTCTCAATTTTAGAATTTCTTTCAAATCCCTAAATTGTAATGTACTTGGTGCATTTGAACCTGCGATTTTCGTCTTACCTAACCACAATTCTTCCTTATTCAAATATAAATTTCTAACGAGTTCTTCATTATTCTCATAATATTTACTAACTTTCACACGTCCTAATATAAGATTTTTTAATTGTTTTAATTCTGTGTTATACTTACATTCCCTCCACATATATATTCCATACCTTTTTTCATCCACAACTTCAATATTACCAGTTGTAAAATGAGTTAAATAAGGAAATAGCACAAATTTATCAATAAAACTCTGAATGGTCCCAACAAAATTCGGATAGCCTAAAATTTTATCCGCTGCAGATCCAAGCTTCTTCTTTATTTCATTAACTGCAACATTTGTATGCGATAAAACACATATTCCTTCGTTGTTAGAAAAGGGCATAGATTTACTCAATAAATATAACTTAGCCATCAACAATGTTGTTTTACCGCTTCCTGGGCAAGCCAATACTTCTTTGCTTACATCACATAAAAGAAACTCCTTGCCTGATCCAGAAAATTTGCAGTTCTTAGGAAGCACCATTTTTTCAACTTCTACAATATCCTGCTCACTAATTATCATCTTGGTACCTCGCCGCATATTTTATCGCATTAAGTAAATACGATAATTTTTTACTTCCAAGAATCTCCTTCCTCATTTTAAGTTTTTTCTCATTATCAATTTCTTTTTGGTATAAATCAATGTCAAACATTATTTCTTCAGTAATATTTTCAGTATCTGTTTTTATAATTTGATATTGTAATATGCTAGATAAACATTGAGCAGTAATAGCTTTTGAAATGTTTTTTTCTAATAAAGTATTGTTATATATTTCATATGCAACTTTATATTGATCATAACCTTCATCTTTCCATCTTTCAAAATCCACTTTTACTTTTTCATCAACCTCAATAATTTTATCCTTCGTCAAAGAATACTTATCACTATTTTGAATTTTTTCAGCATATAATACTGCTTTATATAATTTACGTTTCAGTACACTAAGTGCCAAAGTATATTCTAACGTCCAATTTGGTGCAATAAACGCTTTAATATCTCCTTCCGAGTATTTCTTTTGCTTTTTATTTATTACTTCCATAGTTTCATCTTCTTTAATATCAATATTTTCATCTTTATCAATTTCAGGAACCACGTCACAGTCTGTTACGACAGAGACTGGAATACCCATCTGTACATTGTCACTCTGTTTGAAAATATTAGAGTATCTTAAGAAAGCAGTATTTCCAACATTAACAATTGAAATACCATATTTAGATAACGGCATATCTATTAAATCGGCTATCACTGGTAATAAAAGATTTTCTGCATCTCCCTCAACCATAATAACCCCCTGAGCAAAAAATAAGTTTGCTTTAGAAGAATCAAGAAATCTTTGCAAAAATAAATAATCACCTTTTTGTAATTTTGTATTTTCTGGTGCCAAAGAAAACACTCTTGAATTCTTGCATAATAAAGCGTTTTTAACATTTATCTTTGATGCCAATATTGTACTATGAGTTGATATAATAAACTGAACTCCTGAACTATCATATTCTTTTTGTATATACTCAATCAATCTCAATTGTGCTTGTGGATGCAAATGTGCCTCCAATTCTTCTATTAATGCTAACTTTAAGCCTCCATTATCATCATGATTTAATAACAGCAATTCAGCTGCAATAAATAACAAGTTCTGAACACCCAACCCAGGTTGAATTTCCGAAATATTTAAAGAAAGACTTTCCAATATTGATTTCAATCTCAAATTAGATGTAACAAATTTGGCATTTCCTGAAGAAGATGCATCTAAAAATTCTTCCAAATTATCTTGTAATGCCCCTAATAATTCTTTACCTTCTTGATCTGTAAAATATTTTTCTATTTCTTCATTAGCTTCTTTTAAAATTTCAACTAATTTATGTTCTTCACCATGGTTGAATAAAGCATGGCTATAAAGAATTTGTGATATCCTAGAATTTCTTCCTGAATGCATTTCTTTATTTGCATCTCTAAGCGGACGAAGATATGTACACCTGAGTAAATCTTTTGCTTTTCCATCCATTCTATATCCATCTTCCTTCATACCAGCACGAAATTCATTTAAAATTCTATTCTTTTCCTTCCATGCTCTATATTGTATATTTAATACATAATATATCTTGCCATTATTATCTTTTCGAAATTGCAGCCATTCAATAAAATTTTTAGCTTCATATTCAGTAAAATTCTCAAATACACATTCTATTTTTATTTCATCTTCAAAATTACCATTTCCATTACAATAGAAATCTTCTTCTACAATCCTGATATATTCATTACTTTGAGTCTGTAATACAATTTTTATAGCATCAATGATGGCTGTTTTTCCCGAATCATTTTCTCCAATTAATGCATTAATTCCATTATGAAACTCAACCTCAATTCCAGGATTATCCCCTTCATGTTGAAATTTTCTAAAATTCCATATCCTTAATTTTGTTAAAATCATTATATCACTATCCCCCATTTTCCTATACCTCTGTTGCTCCGAAGAAGTATTTCAATCGAAACAACATTGTTATTACAATTCTATCTCTATGGGCGTTTTTTTACAAGATAATTGTGCATAATATTCTAAATATTGACATCCTTATATTTATACCACCAAGCCTCTGCTACCATTTAAGTTCTCTTTACATCAGTAAACTCTTTTGGTTACACTATCTAACATTGCTAAATCAATACAAGATATGGGATAATCTTTCTACATAATTTTTGTCTTATTCAGTTTATAACAAAACACATCATTGATAAACTCTACAATCAACCGATTACATACCTTCGTCAAAATTAATCTATTTTCAGCATAGCTCTGTCATCGTTTTTATAATATATCATAAGATGCTCTTTAAAGATTAGAATCATTTCAACCTCATTCCTAACTATCCCTTCATCATAATTTCCATTTCCACAAACTACTTCATTTAATACTTCTTTCATCCAATCTTCATTTAATGTAGGAGAATCTGCACATTTATCTCTTCCCTCTTCCATCCTAGTTGCACATCTCCAAACTACCTTACCCCTTTCAGTTCTTCTCCTATATGCTGCTTCACAATATCCACATTCTAATATGTTTCCCAATAAATATTTGCTATTATATCTTTTTCCTTTTGATTCTACTGTTCCATCTTCTTTAAAAACTATCCTTGCTCTTTTAGCCATCTCCTCCTGAACCTTGTCAAAAACTTCATCAGATACGATAGCTGGATGACTATTATTTATATAGTAACTGTGTCTTTCTCCATTATTCTTTACCTTCTTTCCTGTCATGAAATCTTCTGTACATGTTTTTTGTAATACAGTATCCCCCTTATATTTTTCATTCTTCAGCATTTTTTGAATAGTTGTTGAATCCCAATGCTCATTTCCTGTAATCGTCTTAATATCCATTGATTCCAGATAACCTTTTATCTGCCCAAATGATAATCCACGTAAATATAAATCAAATATTTTTCTAACTATCTCAGCTTGTTCTGGAACAATTATTATTTCTTCATCTACGCATGTATATCCCATAAAATTCTTATATTTCGTGAATATATCACCCTTTTCAAACTTACGTTGAAATCCCCATTGGATATTTTCACTAGTATTTTTACTTTCATCTTGAGCAAGCATACTTCTTAGTGTTATTTCAAATTCCTTGTCTACTCTAATAGAGTCTAGATTTTCATTTTCAAAATGCATATTAATACTCCTCTCTCTTAAATATCTGATTATTTTTAAGACTTCCACAGTATCTCTAGATAGTCTACTAATAGATTTTACTAGGATATAATCAATTTTACCTCTTGATGCTTTCTTTAACATCTCATTAAGGCCTAGTCTACCTTCCCTTCTTAATCCACTTTTACCAACGTCATAAAATACACCCGCAAAAATCCAATCCGGATTATCTTGTATCATATTTGTGTAATATCCTATCTGCCATTGCAAGCTGTTTCTTTGAATTTTGTTTAAGGTACTCACTCGGCAATATGCTGCAACTCTTAGCTTTTTATATTCCAAAGATTTAGGTGGTATAAATATTATCTTTTTCATAATTAATTCACCGACTCCTATATGAAATGTTCGTCTTATATTTTTAATTAAAAAAGGACATGAAAGCTCTCACTCTCACATCCTTAATTCTACCTCATTTACTTTGACATCTCTTATAATTTAGCCATTTTTATGTTGCAACAGGATTATGGATTCCACGTGCCTTGAGAGATCAGTAAAGATATCACATCAATATATGAATCTCCTGGTGGAGACTCATATTATGTTATTAGTCCAAGACTGATAGCCAAAGCTGTTCCGATTCTATAACTAATTCTGCTACTAATTTTATGAAAGGTTCATAATTCATTGTTGTGTGTGCTTGATCTAAAACCTCATAGTATTTGGCCCTAGCATCATTTTTAATAATAATAGGAGTATATCCATTTTTCATTAATTCAAAATTTAATAGAAGCCTAGCTGTTCTACCATTGCCATCTATAAATGGATGAATTTTAACAAATTCTCCATGTAAAAGGGTGGCTCTTAATATGGGATGGTAGTCCTTCCAATTATTATTATATTCTTCGATAAGTTCTTGCATCAAATCTCCAATTTCATAATGTTTTGGTGGAATATGATTTGCTCCACTAATCAGAACATTTTCTGTTCTATATTTTCCAGCATTCTCCTTATCTATTTCTTTTAGTATTAAGGAATGTATATTTCTAATATTCCATTCTGAAATTGATTCTTTATTAGATGCTAAATCCTCTATATAAAGAATAGCATCACGGTGGTTGACAGTCTCTAAATGTTCTACCATTGTTTTCCCACCAATAGTAAAACCTTCAAGTACAACCTTAGTTTCAGAAATAGTTAAAGTATTTCCTTCAATAGCATTAGAATTATAGGTCCATTCTACAAGAAGTTTTTCCTGAAGAGATTCTACAAGTTGCTTTGAAAAAGGTCTATGATTATCAATTTCCCTCTTTAAAGAATCAATAAAAGTAAAATCATATTCTAAACCAGAGTAATCTTTCTTAATTCTTTCCCTTCCATCTATCGGTTTAGCAACATCGAAAGGAATGGTCCAGTTTCTACCTATTTTTTTTGCTCCTTCTACCCTTCCTTCTCTACATAAGAGCCTTATTCTACTATCACTAATTCCCCACTTCTCACTCGCTTCTTTTATACTCATATATTTCATATTATCACCCACATATATAATATACCTATATAGGAATGATGTCAATGTCATTCTTATTATTTATCCTGGTCAATCTGAACCATACACAAGTCCCAATAAGTGTGTATGGTTTCGTCCTATATTTTATAAAATCTATAAATACTCCTTAATGAGTATCTATTCATATTCTTAATGGACATATTCCCTAGAACAACAAAGGCATTGAATGTCATCTGTCCATTCAACGCCTCAAAATCTCTATAACTGTTGATATTACTTGATTACATAGCCTTTTCAACTTCACAATTGCCTCAACGTGCGGAGTTCTTGGAAACATATCCACCCGTGTCATCTCAACCGTTTCATAACCCAGTTCTTCATAATCGCGCAGTCGCGCGACGGGTCCGTGCTGAGCACCGGGGGTGCACCCTACGCCGCTTATATAATTATAATAACATAATTAGAAACCTTTTATTTTAGTTTTTCTCTAAAACTAATTTAGGGCACTCTGCATTTTTGCAGAGTGCCCTTGTCTGTTTAGCTCAGCGAGACGCTGATGGGAATAGTTGAGCATTTAATTTTATAAGACTTATTCCACTTGTTCCGGGCTGATGGTTGCTTCTATCAAGCCCTTATGGTCAAGCTTGGCAAACTCTAAAACCTTATCAAAGTCCAGTTCAAGTGCCTCTGTAATTCTTTTGCCATACTCTTCATCGGCCCAGTAGCAGTGCACTGCATGGCGGTACCTGACATTGTCGGTCACACAAGCCATGTCTGCGGCTGTGTTGCCGATTAGAAGCTGACGCTTATCTTCCGTCATCAATCTGTAAAGCTTGCCGCCTGCACGGAAGTTGTCATCCGTCGGGTCATCTTTGGGATCAAACCTGTACATGGTGCCTTCTAAATCCAACGGAGGTTCTTGAACATCGGGTTGAGCCGACCAGTAGCCGTCACTGTTGGGGTGGTAGGCAGGGGTTCTGCCATAGTTGCCGTCTGTGCGCATGGCGCCGTCCCTATGGTATTCATTAACCTGAATCTTGGCACGGTTGACGGGGATGTGGTTATGGTTTACGCCCAGTCTGTATCTTTGGGCATCACCATAAGAAAAGAGTCTGCCTTGCAAAAACCTGTCCGGCGAAAAGCCAATACCGGGCACAACATGGGCGGGGGTAAAGGCGGATTGCTCAACTTCCGCAAAGTAATTTTCAGGGTTGCGGTTGAGTTCCAGGACTCCGACTTCAATCAAAGGGAACTCTTTTTGGGACCAAACCTTGGTGATATCAAAGGGGTTTTCATAGTGGTTTTTTGCCTGCTCTTCGGTCATGATTTGAACATACATGGTCCACTTGGGGAAGTCACCTTTTTCAATGGATTCAAACAAATCCCTACCATGGCTTTCCCTGTCTTTACCCACAATTTCCGCTGCTTCTTCATTAGTCAGGTTTTTAATCCCTTGTTGGGTGCGAATGTGGAATTTGCACCAGACCCTTTCATTGGCTTCGTTGTAGAGGGAAAATGTATGTTCACCGTAAAAGTGCATGTGTCTGAAAGATGCCGGTATGCCCCTGTCTGACATGGTTATGGTTCTTTGGTGGAAGCTTTCGGGGAGCATGGTCCAAAAATCCCAGTTATTTTGGCCGGAACGCATGCCCGTTCTAGGGTCGCGCTTTACGGCACGGTTAAGGTCTGCAAAGTTATGCACATCCCTTAAGAAAAATGTGGGAGTATTATTACCAACCAGGTCCCAGTTGCCTTCTTCCGTGTAAAATTTGGTGGCAACGCCGCGGATATCCCGCTCTGCGTCTGCTGCGCCTCTTTCGCCTGCCACGGTGGAAAAGCGGATAAATAAATCAGTCTTTGCGCCTGGTTGAAGGACTTTAGCCCTGGTGTATTTAGAAATATCATGGGTAACCGTGAAATCCCCATAGGCACCCCAACCCTTGGCATGCATTCTGCGTTCCGGGATAACTTCCCTGTTAAAGTGTGCCATTTTTTCCATCAGCCAGACATCTTGCATAACAACGGGCCCTCTGGGTCCCGCCGTTATAGAATTTTCATTGTCTGCCACCGGCGCACCAACTTCGTTTGTCAACTTTTTGTAATCATTCATCTTATTACCTCCTTAAAATCATTTACAGATTTCAGCATCCGACCATAAGATCGGGCTGGGCGGATACAAAACTATTAAAGAAAAAAACCCATCAGGACAATGGCGACATAGGCACAACTTTTTGGGAGCATAAGCATGCCAAGCTTGCGGTTTTTATGGACAAATAAGACGACAGGCATATAGCAGGCAAAGCTGATTAAGATTGCCAGCCAGAGGAAGGATAAAGCCCCGCCATGGATAATTGCGCCTGCCAAGAATAAAAACATTACGATTGCGCCTAAGATTAAAAAGGGGATATTTCTGATGCTACCCCATTTTAACGAGGGGTTTTTATGGGTCCAGCGGTTTTGGGGCAAAAGGCTGAGTATAATACGCAGCAGAGCCAGGCAGTAAACTATTGTGGAAAGGCTGCCCTTAATATCCAAAGCATAGTGTTCTT
Source organism: Bacillota bacterium (assembly GCA_023230985.1). Taxonomy (GTDB): domain Bacteria; phylum Bacillota; class Clostridia; order Lutisporales; family Lutisporaceae; genus JAAYKT01. The sequence continues at coordinate 2,092 of JALNWH010000056.1, read as the reverse complement.
TCCCAATTTCCCACAAAAAGAGATAAAAGACAGTCATGGTTACGGATGTAATTAATTTACCCAACCCCAGGGAGACCGTATAGTCACGATCACTGCAATCAAGCAGCGAAATGATTCTGGGGATCAGGTGAAAGGAGTCACCCGCGCCCAAAAGAAAGGACATGATTGCAAACTTCCATCTAAAATCCCCCGCTTGCGCTGTCTTGTAAAGCAGGAAGGCGGAGACGAAAACTATCAGAAGGTATGAAATATTAAAGCTTATTTCTATCCATCTTGCCGGATTTTTCCTTGAACTATTTTCCATCCTTTGTTCCTTTCAAAAAATTACTATCCTTTTTCATGCAGTCGGAACAAATTACATTTACCAGCAGATCCAGGGAGACTGTTTCATCCCCGATTTGTTCTTGGATAAACTCCTTCAGCCCCAGTATGTGGACATCTGTAACCTTGCCGCAGGATAGGCATTGAGAATGATTGTGGATCGCAAGGTTGCCTTCAAATAGGTCGGCAGAACCCAAGCCCGAAACGCGACGGATGAGCCTATCTTCCGCAAATTGGTTTAAATTCCTATAAATTGTTCCCATGGCGACGGTGGGGAAATCAGACTGGACCAAAGCATATATCTCTTTAACGGAAAGATGCGCTTCAGACCTTTTTACCACTTCTAATATTGACTTCTGTAACCTTGTCAAAACCCTCACTCCGAAACTTAAATATATTATAAGTGAGAATAGAAACCATTCCTATTCCACTCTACCAAATAAGGCTATCAATGTCAATAAGATTATGGCTCTTCTATACCCCTAGAGTCTAGAGAAGTCAAACATATATGACATAGACCTCTGAAAAGTTTCCCTAAAAGATGCTGTGGTTTTAAATCATTGCTAATATTTATTTTGTCAAGGAGGAAAGCTCTAGTGAACCTTGATTAAATAAATATTTGTAATATCATGCTAAGCAGCATTTTTAGAGAAATATTGTTTCACCATTTCATTTGGGGTATTAAAACCCAATATTTTTCTCGCTATATTATTATATCTTCGACTATATTCTTAACTAGCACTTGTATTTACAATAATTGTACCATATTGACATTATTGGAACAAATGTTCTGCCCCTAACTTTACCATTACCCATGAATGTGTCTAAATCTTTTAGTTCTTCCGGCCCTATGCGAAATATATCTTCAATTTTTATATTCTTTTCTTTGTTCCATCTAAGATGTCCATATAAAGACTGAGCCCTATCTTTTCCCTTTGTGATTTGATATGTTGCATACATAAGATATAAGATTATTCTCTCAATATTAAAGTTTATCCATATTTCATCTATAACTTCTTCAAAATCAAATTCATTCCAATCATCGACATCTCTGTCTGATACAATAAAAGACATATTGAGAATACGGCTATTTAGTTTTTCTTCTTCTGAATATTTTGCCTTTTTAACAAAATCCCGATGTAATTTCCCTTCTTTTCTATATTCATAATACCAATTTCTAAGTGATTCTTTGGAAGGGTACCCTAATTCCCTTCTTACCGTAGAATAACTCATATCATATTGTAGTAATAGCTTTATTGCTTTTAAATGCTCTTCATATAAAAACATGTGACACCTCCTAATCTAATTAAGTCCAGGTTTTTGTCCGCATGTCCTTTGTTGTATTTATATTTTACACCATACAAACATCTTAAAACTTTAAGGTAACACAAAGTTAGAGTATAATTTTAATTGGCAAAACAACAAAAAATAAAAAGAAGGGGAAAACCCCTTCCCAACATACAAAAATACCTGTAAAATTTAATTTGCACAAAAAACTAACAGGAGGTTTGTATGTTGGATAAAATGATAACAATAAACGCCATAGAATTCAATAACCTAGAGAGAAAAATTTATGAAATAGGTTGCAAATATGCAAGAAACCTTATGATAGATATATTAACTAAAATAGATGGCGAGTTAGCAAAGAGTAGAGATAAGAATAAGTATAGACATAAGGGAAAAAGAAAAACAACAATAAAGACATTAATGGGTGAAATAGAATTTGACAGAGCAGTATATAAAACTAAAGGTGAAAATGGAGAACCCCAAC
>JALNWH010000055.1 GCA_023230985.1 Bacillota bacterium | reverse complement strand
TAAAACTGATTTTAAATCATTAATTATATCCTCAACATCTTCAAGACCTATGGATAACCTGACTAAAGTATCGCTTATGCCGCTTTCCGCTCTTTCTTCGGGAGTATAAGGCGAATGAGTCATGGATGCGGGATGCTGAATTAAAGTTTCCGTATCTCCTAAGCTTACTGCAAGACTGCAAAGCTTTACATTATTCATCAATTTTCTACCTTCGTCTATACCACCCTTAAGCTCAAAAGCTATCATTGCTCCGGGTAATCTCATCTGTCTCTTGGCTAACTCATATTGGGGAAAACTTTTTAGCCCGGGATAATATACCTTATCAACAGCAGGATGGTTTTCTAAGAACTCTGCAACCTTAATTGCATTTTCACTATGCTTTTCCATTCTTATACTTAATGTTTTCATACCTCTGATAATTAAGAAAGCATCAAAAGGACTAATAACAGCACCTGTCATATCTTTTAAGCCAAATAGTTTAAGGTCAGTCATAAACTCTTTGGATCCTACAGCAAGACCGGCCACAACATCACCATGTCCGTTTAAATACTTCGTTGCGGAATGAACCACCACATCTACCCCCAGCTCTAAAGGCCTTTGGATATATGGAGAACAATATGTGTTATCCACTACAACTAAACAGCCCTCATTTTTATGTGCTATCTTACTAATGCCTTCCAGATCCGTAATATTCATATTTGGATTAGCAGGGGTCTCCAAGTATACAACTTTAGTATTGCTCTTCATTGCCTTTTCAACATTTGTCGGATCAGATGTATCAACAAAGCTGACTTCTACCCCATATCTGGTAAGTCCATGGCTTAAAAAGGCAAAGGTACAGCCATACAATGTTTTAGAAGCTATAACGTGATCTCCTGCTTTTAGTGCAGTCCATAAAACTGATGTTATAGCACCCATCCCTGAAGAAAAAGCAACTGCAGAATCCCCGCCTTCAAGCATTGCAATTTTTTCTTCCAATACTGAAGTAGTTGGATTACCAAGACGGGAATAGATATAACCTTCCTCTTCCAATGCAAATCTTCTCCCGCCTTGTTCTGCAGAATCAAAAATAAATGTAGACGTTTGATAAATCGGTGTAGCTAATGCACCTGCATCATTCTTTTTCCAGCCTCCGTGAATAGCTCGCGTTGCAAAACCCATGTTACACATGTCAGATTTGTCCAAAATGATTCCCCCTTTAAAAATTTTTATATATTTTAATTAGTATATCTCTATTTCTACAAAGATGTCTTATTTCCTTCAATAAAACTATGTTATTTATAAATTAAAAGCTACTATTTTCTTTGTGTTACTCACAACAACAGCAAATTGACAGCCTTCGTTCCATGAAATTGCTTAACATCTCTTTTGCTACTTCTTTTTGAAGTAATGTGCCTTCGTTTTGGTATCTGGTAAAGTAAACCAAAAGTCCTCTCATAGCTGTCAAACGGTTACCTGCCTGTTCAAATGCAATGGATATATTGCTATCTATGACCTCATCCGTCACTTCTTCACCTCTTGTAGCAGGCAAGCAGTGCATAAACTTTGCCCCTAGATTGGCTTTTTGCATCATCTTTCTGTCAATCTGATATTTGGGCATAAAAATACGATGCCTTTCCTCTTCTGATAATTCACTTTCATAAAGTCCATACCAAACATCGGTATATAGGAAATCGGCATCATCCATTGCCTCATCCAAATCATCGGTAACAATCCATGAACCGCCTGACTCCTCACAGTTTGCTCTCATTATCTCCTTATGTTTTTCCTTTAATTGAAAACCTTCAGGGCCAAAATGTACAAAATCCATTCCCAATTTTGTTGTAATAAACCCTAAAGAGGCACATACCTGAGTTCCGTCTCCTACAAAAACTACTTTGCAATCCTCCAAACATTTATCCTTTGGTAAATTCTCTACTATGGTAATCATATCGCCGATTTCTTGAGTAGGGTGATTGTAGTCGCTCATCGCATTTATTACGGGGATACTTGAAGCATTTGCCAGTTCTACAACTGTCTTGTGGTCAATAACTCTAGCCATTACAATATCAATTAATTGGGATAAAACTCTCCCCGTATCATCAATTGTTTCATGGCCTCCCAATTGTATCATGCCGGGTCCTAAATACTGTGCATGCCCGCCTAATTGCTCCATAGCAGTTTCAAAAGAAACCCTAGTCCTTGTAGATGACTGCTGAAATATCATGCCCAAGGTTTTGCCTTTCATCAAAGGAGGGTGAAATCCCGTCTTTATACACTCTTTAATAGTTATGGACAAATCAATAATATCCACAAGCTCTTGCTTTGTAAAATCATTTGTATCAATGAAATGTCTCAGTCTCAAATTATACACTCCCTTTATAAATTTAGTATTGTAATCTTTTTTCACCTTATCAAGATAAGACCTTTAAATATGTTATTTATTATCCGCTAACTCAGGCCATTTGATTATTTCACCATCCTTGCTTATCAGAGCCTTTGGCGGATTACTTTTTTGAGTTAATAAACTAATAATAACCATGACCAGAAAATTCGCCAAAGAAGGAACCAAAGTAAAGAACCATTCAGGTTCGGGTACAAAAGTCCTTTGAATTATACAACCTATCAAAGTTATCCCAAAACCAATACTCATACCTGCAAGTGCGCCATTTGCATTGGCTTTTTTCCAGATGAATGCAAATATAAAAGGAAAAAACAAACAATTAAACAAAATAGTAAAACTAAAAACCATGAGATCATATAAAGATTCTGCGTAAAAGCTGACAACTAATGATAGGAGCCCGATTATCAATACACAGGCTTTAGTAACTTTTAATGCCTGTCTCTCCCCGATATCATTGCCTTTTAACTCCATGCTGTATTTATATATGTCATTTGAAAGTATCACTGCAGATGCAAATATTGATGAACTGGCGGAAGACATTACCGTAGCCATTAAGGAACCAACAAAAATACCAAGTCCTACAGGATTTAGCAGCATTTTTGCCAAATAAGGTATTACCATTTCACTATCTTCCTGAAAAATACCTGCAGGTATCATGCCCTTACTTACCATAGTAATAGCTACTAAGCTAAATAATATTGGGACAAAGCCAACTATCCAATATAATAATCCTGCATATATGGAACCGTCTCTGGCAGTCTTTTCATCTTTGGAACTAAAAGCCCTTTGTGCAATATCCGGTGAAGGTATATTCCCTAAAGCCATCCCGGCCCATGCGGAGATATATGTCAGCCAACCTATCAGCCCCACCCTTCCGGGAAAAAAGGACCAGAAACCTTCCGGAGTATATTTACTCATTTCATTAAATCCGCCGGCATGTTTAATACTTATAGGAAGAAGGATAAACAAACCCAAAAGGATAATGAACATTTGAATTGTCTCAGTCCAAACCACTGCCAACAGGCCGCCTAAGTAGGTATATAAGATTATTACAGCAGTACCTATGATTACAGATAATGAATAAGACAATCCGAGAAGAACATTCAGCACCTTACCTATTGCGATTATCTGAACAGCAGTCCAAAGAGTAAATGTAGGCAGCATGAGAAAGGAGGCAAAAATAGAAACACCGTCACTGTATTTTATTAGATACAATTCGCTTACTGAATTAAGTTTCAGCTTTCTTATAGGGGAGACGAAGAACAAGCCTATAAGTACCAATGCTAAACCTGCAGCAAAGGGATCAGCAATTGTTTCCAATATACCTCCGTGATATGCCGCTCCCGCAGAGCCTAAGACCGTTCCCCCTCCCCAAAACGTTGCAAATAAAGAGCCTACAATAGCCCAGGTCGGTACACTTCTTCCGCCTACAAGATAATCATCCAAATCCTCTACTTTTCTGTTTATTACAAAACCCACCGCTATCATACCAATTAGAAATAACAGTATTATTGTAATCTCAATACCGTGGGCCATTTTTTCGCCTCCTTTAATGATTTCTTCCTTTGTTATATAGAGCTATACCAATGATAGCTGTAATAATGGTACCTACAATTAATGTAGGATAATAAACGATTGGATTGTAGCTTTCATTCGGTAAGAACAAAAATGCTATGGATGCCGCCATAAATATTTCTCCAATCGCAGCGGAAACAATTAGCCCTCCATCACCTCCCGGAACCTTGTACGGTCTCTCCGTTTCAGTATCTTTTTTTCTAAGTTTGACAGCAGTAGGAAAAAGCCAAAGATAGGGTAATAAAAACACAACAAAACTAAAAGCCAATATAGTCCAAAATATTTCATTGGCATCCTCGCTCAAGGAGAAATTTACCACCACAAGCAGACTTGAAATAAGACCATAGATATAATATGAATAATCAGCGGTACCGTATTTAGGATGTTTATGCCCCAATAAACCGGACTTTGTATCTAAATTTGCCGCCGCCAAAACTTCAGTTCCGCCCATAGTCCAAGAAATCATATTTGTTAACAATGTATACAAAGCGGCAGCAGTAATAAGTTTAAATACAAAAGGAGCGGCACTGCCAAATATTGTGGTTAATTCCTCCAAAGAAAACAAAAATCCGTCCACCGGGTCTATTTGATTAGCAGGCATTGCTGCCAATATACCAAATGTGCCGATAATGTACATTGCGGCAATAAGCACCCCGGCAAGAATAGTCATTTTGGGGATATTTTTTTCCGGATTATCTATCTGACTTCCAACAGTACTTATCAATTCAAATCCCATTAAGTTATACACAATAGTTGTTGAATATATAAGCGTGTTATCCAAGGACGGTATAAAAGACGAAAAACTGAAATCGTTTTTGAAACCAAATTTCATACCATAGATGACGCCAAATATACCAAATGCCAGAAGTATGGCTACTTTTAGGATTGCACCCAGATTTGTAAATTTGACGCTTACATTCACACCTCTTATATTAATAAGGATTGTAATCCAACCAAGAGCAACTGCTATTATAGCCATTGTCCAATTGGACATTTCCGGATAAAAAGCATATGCAAACCAGTATGCAAAAGCCACATATACTGCAGGCATCCACATGGCTACATTGACCCAATAGAACCAGCCCACAAGGGTTGCGCTGAATTCTCCGTAGGCACGATTTACCCAAGCAAAGATACCGCCGTCTTCCGGATAGGCGGAACCCAGCTCGGCATTAATCAATCCATAAGGAATAAAAAAGAGAACAGCTGTGAAAAACCATATTGTAATCGATGATACTCCAATTATTGCCGGTGCAACAAAGGTATCGATTACCAATATACTACATACGGTAAACAGGATAATTTCATTTAGATTAACCTTTGCCGGCATATTCTCTTCCATGTAGTCCCTCCTGTTCATTAAAAATTTTTCATAACAAAGTTATGCATTTGTCTATCCTAAGGGCTGCTGTTGAGTTATGCAATGTATATTACCTCCGCCTAGAATAACCTCTCTGGCAAATACGCCTACCACTTCTCTATCGGGAAATATCTCTTTTAACATATCTTCAGCTATTTTGTCGTATTTTTCGTTGCCAAAGTACGGAAACACGATTCCCCCGTTAGCAATATAAAAGTTTACATAGGAAGCCGCCTGACGGTCTCCCTCTTCTCTGGGCAATGTCCCTTCAATCACGTCTATCCCTTGGCTTTCCTCAGCTGTTATGGTAACAGGAGGGCTTGGTACGGGAAGTTTATGAATCTTAAACTTTCTTCCTTTTGCATCTGTTTCATTACATAAATGATCATATACCTCTTTAGAAATTTCATACTGTGGGTCATTCTCATTGTCAGACCAAGCTATTATAACTTCACCGGGTTTAACGAAACAAAATATATTATCTACATGCCCGTTTGTTTCATCATTGTAAATACCCCTTGGTAACCAAATAACTTTATCTACATTTAAATACTCTTTTAAAAACTCTGTCATGTCATCCTTAGACATATGAGCATTTCTCCCGCCGCTTAGCAGGCATTCTTCTACAACTACCAAAGTTCCGTCGCCATCAACGTGAATCGCTCCGCCTTCCATAACGAAATCCGGCGTTCTATATGAATCTATTTCCTCGATTTCACATATTTTTTGTGCCATTTTATCATCTTGATCCCATGGGAAATATAATCCGTCGTGTAGCCCTCCCCATGCATTAAAAGCCCAGTCTACGGCTCTGACTCCACCTTGATCGTTAACCAGAAACGTAGGCCCCACATCTCTCATCCAAGCATCATCGTTTGACATTTCTATAACCCTTATATGATCCGGCAGCATGTATCTGGCATTATCATACTGTGATTTGGAAACCACCATAGTTACCGGTTCAAACCTTGAAATAGCTTTTGCTACTTCCACAAAGGCGGCTTGAGCCGGTTTTGCCCCAAACCTCCAATTATCAGGTCTTTCCGGCCAAATAATCCAGCATTGTTTATGTTTTTCAAATTCTCCGGGCATTCTATAGCCATCCTGTTTTGGTGTAGTATCTTTGATCCTTTTTGCCATAATAATTTTCCTCCTTCATAGTTCAATAATAACCGCAAAAATAACATAACCCATTTACAAAATGTGTTAAAGCCGATTACCTCGTTACAGCTTTAACTTATTTAATATAACTTGGATATTATTATAATTTGATAAAAGAATAAAATATATTCACGGACTTGAATGAAATATCTATGCACTGCCTATCCTTGCAATTCACTTAATATCCGGCATTTTCGTTAAAACAAAAAAGCAGCTGTCTAACTTAAGTTAGACAGCTGCTTCATTAACTAAAATGATTAATTCTATTCTTCTATGCCTTTTCTTATTATCTCATCCACCGGCTCATAAAAATCATCGGATATAATTTCTGAATCAATTAATTCTCCATCTTCATATGTATTTCTCGTTACCATGACCCAATAACCTTTGGATCCCTTTCTTACAACCACTTTTTCACCGGCAGCCAGATTTTCATCCTCTATTATTTGTATCTTAGCAGGTATCGTATCGTATATATCACTTTTTATTACGTACTCTTTTTTTAATAACTCCTTGTTAGAATGAAAATCAATATGTACTTTTTTATCTTTAATATAACTTTCGATGTAAATTGGATAATCTAATGTATTTTCAAATTTAAAATCTATACTGTCCCAATAAACCGTGGCATCCAAACCCATTTCAATATACGATAAAGGCAAACTATGGTTTGTCCTCTCTTTAGCGCTAAGCCCGCTGCGCAGAACTGTATTATATAAAGTTGTTGAAACTTGGCATATTCCGCCGCCAATACCGGACTTATAATCAACGCTTTGTAATACCGGAGCGGATTCATAACCGTTTTCTTTGGTAATCTCCCCCACTTTTTCATTAAAGCTAAAGATCTCACCCGGCATCAACAAAGTTCCGTCAATAGCTTTTGCAGCTATATCTATGTTTTTTTCTCTCTCTGAGCGAGATGAAGAAAAACTAGTTTCCGCCGAAGCAATTGTAGTATTAATAGAAGACAGTATGTCCTTTGTAATAGGTGCCTTAACTTCTTCTATAGGTACAGTTATATTAATGTTCTCAAAACATCTATTATTAATTGTGTTTTTAATACGAAAATCCAATTCTTTTGTATTTAACTTAACACCGCTTATTTCATCGGTGATTTTAACGAATCCTTCAGAATCTATTTTCATTATTGCATTAACAGGGTCTTTGTTAATACTGTCCTCGATATTAGAAATAAAGCCGTTTAAATAATCCTGATCGTACTCAAAGTATAGACTTATATCATTTATAATACCTTGCTTAATAATATTATACTTGTCACGGAAGTCTCCGTTTTTGCCTGTATTGAATGCTTCATCTACAATAGCATCAATATCGAAGCTCTTGATAAGCTTGGAACAATCAAGTAAAAAGCTCTTACCGTCTATTTCAATACTCAGCTTATAATCATTTAGCTCACCAATCAATTCGGTCTTTAGTTGCTTTTTACCTTCATCTTTTGTCATTCCGCTTAAATCAATGCTTGCAATTCTAACACCCGGATAAAATAGCTTTTCCCATCTGGCATTCTCACTATATGCTTCCCAAGTAAAGCCGCATATAATACCTATAGAACATATTAATAATTGCATGATTATAATTTTTGCGACTTTAGTAAAACGATACTTAACTCTTCTCATACAATCCCTCAAATCTTATAAAGTTTTACACTAAGATTTTAGTTCATTCATCCTTGTTAAAGAAATTAATTATTGATTTAATTTTCTGGTTCTCGTATTTAATAATATTAGTTTGTTCTTCCAGCATGGTTTCTTTAATACTGATTTCTGCTTCATAATACTCAATCATGTTTTTTAACTTCTTTATTTCTTCTCTGTTTTTCATAATAATGTTATTAACTGCAGCGGCATAATCATTTGAAAATTGTTCTAAAATTTTAAGTCGTCTTTCCCCATCGTTTAATAAAGCATTTAAATTTGCATCCGATGCGTTTATGATGCTTGCAACTGATGATCTTTTAACAACATAAGGTAAATTCTCCGGTAAAGCATTGATAAAATTACCTAACATAAAAACGGTATTTATGCTGCTGTTGTCTAAATCATACGAGGCATAAATTTCGTCAATAGATTTATTCTTTTCATATGTCTGTTTGTCTTGCATAACCCTATTTTCGCTCCTATCAGGTTTTTTAAAAGATTTGAAATTTGGCTCTTTTTTTGTCTCATTAGCTTCTTCAGGCATAATTTCATCCATAGCATTATTATGAGTCATTTCTTCATATCCGGGATTCTCACCGTTTACTTTTTCTACAACTCGCATTTTTTCTAAAATGGACATAAACTTTGACATATAAATCTTCTCCCCTTATACTATCTATTATTTTTTATGGCTTTTCATTATTTAAAAATCTTACTAAAAAATATTATATAAAAATTTTTTACCGATTATTATTGCCAGTAAAATTATTATTATGTAAGCAAAATAACAAGCAAACTGCTTTGTTAGCTTATAACTAATCTTCTTTAGATTTGTATTAATCAATTTTAATAACACTCTCATAAAAAATATAATGGCAGCGGACAGTATTATTAAATAAGTCAAAAATCTCAAATACATCATCCTCACGCTTTTTTTTGTGTATAAATATATATGAATAGTTATTATTTCTATTAAATACCCGATAAAACCTTTTTAATACTATATTTCGGCAAGTTTTATCTAATATTTTCAAAATAATACTTATATTTATATAATATCATACATAATTCAGCAATAGATGTAAATAGTTGTAGAAATATTGAAGGTTTTTTTATTAATAGCTACACTAAAAGATTCCTTAATTCAATCATTTCTTTTTTTGTGACTTTTCTCCAATGACCTGTTTTTAAATTGTCCAACCTGATATTCATGATTCGTATGCGTTTTAATTTTATCACTTTATAACCAAATGCCTCACACATACGACGAATTTGGCGATTCAAGCCTTGAGTAAGAATAATGCCGAAAGTTTTATCATTTATGGGATAAACACTGCATGGCCTGGTTTTTACACCTAAAATATTTACACCTTCGGACATACCTGTGAGGAAACCCAAGCTGATTTCTTTATTTACTGTTACTATATATTCTTTTTCGTTATAATTTCTTGCTTTTAAAATCTTATTTGAGATATCACCGTCATTAGTTAATAATATCAGTCCTTCCGAATCCTTATCCAAACGACCGATGGGGAATATCCTTATGGGATAATTTACGAAATCTATTATATTTCCTTCAACTTTTGTATTAGTCGTGCACTCAATTCCCACAGGCTTATTCAATGCTATATACACATTCTTTTTCTCATAAACGATAGGTGTGCCGTCAACACAAACAATATCACCTTTTTCGACTATTCTGCCTTTTTCACATAGAACACCGTTTATAGTCACTCTTTTTTCATCTATTAATTTATCTGCTTTACGCCTTGAGCATATACCGCATTCGGCAATATAACTGTTTATTCTCATAGAATTCGGCCTTTCAACATAAATGTATTTCTTTTAAGTATAAACCAAATATTGTGTTTTTTCGAGGGATTTTAACAAATAATATAAAAGAGCCGACTTTCGCCGGCTCTGAATAATTTCCCGCCTCTCACATTTCATATCTTCCTAAAAGTTTTTTATTTTTTCACTCCCAGGTAGGCCTCCTTGATTCTAGGGTTTGCGGCTATTTCATTTGCAGGGCCGTCCATGGTAATTCTCCCTTGTTCCAATACATAAGCCCTATCAGCTATTGAAAGAGCTTTATATGCATTTTGTTCAACCAAGAGTATAGTTTTATCCATTTCCCTTATATCCAATATTATATCCAATACTGTTTGAACTAATAAAGGTGCCAATCCTAAAGAAGGTTCATCCAGCAGCATTATTTCCGGATCGCTCATAAGACCCCTGCCCATAGCCAGCATTTGCTGCTCACCGCCGCTTAATGTTCCGGCAACTTGTTTTTCTCTTTCTTTTAGCCTGGGGAACAAATCATAGACCTTTTTCAGATCTTCCTTTATCTTTTTTGTATCATTCCTTAAATAAGCGCCAAGTCCCAGATTGTCCTCTACCGTAAGATTTGCAAAGACCAACCTGCCTTCCGGTACTTGAGATATACCCATTTTTACAACCTTACTGGGGCTTATTGGTACCTTTTCACCTTTATATGTTATTGTTCCATCCTTATACTTCAAAAACCCGGATATGGAATTTAATAATGTTGATTTTCCTGCACCGTTGGAACCAATTATGGTAACTATTTCTCCCGCATTTATTTCCAGAGATATGCCTTTTAGTGCATGGATACCGCCATAATATACATTAAGATTTTCTACTTTTAACATTATGCCTCCACCCCCAAATACGCTTCTACTACTTTTGGATTGCCTTGAACTTCCTGTGGGGTTCCTTCGGCTAATTTGCACCCAAAGTTTAAAACCATCATTCTTTCACATACACCCATGATTAAATCCATATGGTGATCGATGATAAAAACCGTCAAATCAAATTTATCTCTGATTTCTGCAATAAGATGCATTAGCTGAACTTCCTCATCGGGGTTCATCCCTGCTGCCGGCTCGTCCAGCAAAAGCAATTTTGGATTAAGTGCCAGGGCTCTCGCAATTTCCAATCTTCTTTGTAATCCGTAGGGAAGATTATTTGCAATTATTTTTTTCCTATCCAATAACCCCATTATATCTAAAAGGTTCTCAGCTTTTTCTTTTAGGAGTTTTTCTTGATTCCTGCATTTAGGAGTTCTAATAAGGGATTCCAATAAGTTGTAGTCGGCATTTTCATGACAAGCTGTCAAAACATTATCATATACAGATAATTTTTTGAACAATCTTATGTTTTGGAAGGTTCTGGTGATGCCTTTTTCAGCCACCATATAAGGTTGTTTGTTTGTTATTTCTTCATCTTCAAACAATATTTCTCCATTTGTAACTTTATAAACTCCGGTAATCAAATTGAATATTGTGGTTTTACCGGCTCCATTAGGTCCGATAAGACCTGTAATGCTGCCTTTTTCCACTGAAAAGTCTACATTTCCCACTGCAGTAAGTCCGCCAAATTTTTTTGTAAGATCTACCAGTCGAAGTACACTCATATTTTTTCCCCTCCCCCATTGACAGCTTTTGCACTTTTTTTAGTTTTAATATCCGCAATAAGCTTTTTCATGCTTGAAGGAGTGAGCTCATATCCTCCCATTAAGCCTTCCGGTCTTGTTACCATTATTATTATTACAGAAAGGCCATATAGCACAAGCCTCCAGTCTCTTATTACTCTCAATACTTCCGGTAAAGCAGTCAAAACTAAAGCACCTACTACACTGCCGGAAATACTTCCAAGGCCGCCAAAGATTACTATTATGGTTAATTCCGTAGACTTAACCAAGCTGAACATCTTTGGTTGTAGGAAAGTCAT
>JALNWH010000054.1 GCA_023230985.1 Bacillota bacterium | reverse complement strand
TCCTATTATATTATGTTCTTCAGCGGTAACTATTGCCCCTGTTTTTTTAGCCGATTCTATTATCAAATCTTTGTCTATAGGTTTTATTGTATGCATATCAATAACTCTTGCTTCTATACCGTCATTCTTTAACAAATCTGCCGCTTCCAAAGCCAAATGTACCATAAATCCCGTAGCTATAATTGTTGCGTCCTTCCCCTCTTTCAATAAAATACCTTTGCCGATTTTATAATCTACATCGTCATTATATACTTCCGGAACTGCAAGCCTTCCTAATCTTATGTACATCGGCCCTTTATATTTTAACGATTCTGCAATTGCTTTTGTCGTGGTAACGGCATCAGCAGGGTTTATTACAGTCATATTCGGTATTGCCCTCATAATTGCAATATCTTCTATCGCCTGATGTGATGCACCATCTTCACCTACTGTGATACCTGAATGTGTTGCGGCAATCCTAACATTTAGATTGGGGTATGCAATAGAGTTTCGTACCTGTTCAAAGGCCCTACCGGAAGCAAACATGGCAAAGGTACTGGCGAAAGGTATTTTACCGCATGTAGCTAATCCGGCCGCTGTACCCATCAAATCTTGTTCTGAAATACCTATATTAAAAAACCTTTCCGGATATTTCTTTTCAAACTCATGAGTCTTTGTGGATTTTGACAAATCTGCATCCAAAACTACAATATTTTTATACTTTTCTCCCAGTTCAACCAAGGCTTTTCCATATGCTTCTCTAGTCGCTATATTACCCATTATATCAATACCTCCAATTCCTTAAGAGCCTGCTCGGTTTGTTCCTTATTCGGTGCAACTCCATGCCAACCGGCTTCGTTTTCCATAAAAGACACACCTTTACCCTTTACTGTTTTAGCAATAATTGCAGTAGGTTTGCCTTTAGTATTCTTTGCTTCTATAACAGCCTTTTCTATTTGCTCAAAATCATGGCCATCTATACTAATGGTATTCCAACCGAAAGCTTCCCATTTTTCTTTTATTGGTTCTACTTTCATCACATCTTTGTTAAAACCGTCAATTTGTAAACCGTTATTATCGATAAAAGCAATAACATTATCAAGTCCATAGTGAGCTGCTGTCATAGCTGCCTCCCATATTTGTCCTTCCTGCATCTCTCCATCACCAATAAGGGCAAATACTCTATAGCTTTTGTTATCCAACTTTCCGGCCAGTGCCATTCCATTAGCCGCTGATAATCCCTGCCCCAAGGAGCCCGTTGACATATCAATTCCGGGTGTATCTTTCATATCGGGATGTCCTTGAAGCATAGCAACAGTCTTTCTCAACTTCATTAATTCATTTTTAGGAAAGTATCCTCTTTCTGCCAAAACACTATATAATACAGGCGCTCCGTGTCCTTTCGATAAGACAAACCTGTCTCTATCTTCCTTCATCGGATCCTTTGGATTTATATTCATCTCTTTGAAATATAGATAAACCAAAATTTCCGCCGCCGACAGCGAACCGCCCGGATGCCCGGACTTAGCTTCACTAAGCATATTGATTATATCTTTTCTAACTATTCTTGCTTTAATTTTAAGGTCTGCTATGGTTTTTGTATCCATGAGTTTCCTCCTTTGATTATAATTTTCTATCGTTTTCTTTACTTTGTTTTTGCATCATACAAGGATAAAAGAATAAATTTTGGAAGCTTTAGTATTCTAAATATCCTTTTAGGATCTTTTACTAATCTATAAAGCCATTCTAAACCTGCTTTTTGGTAAAAATCCGGTGCTCTTTTAGTTACTCCGGCAACTACATCTATGCTTCCACCCACACCCATCGCAATTTTCGAAGGCAGGTTGTGCCTGTTGTTAAATATCCATTTTTCTTGTCTAGGTGCACCAAGAGCTACAAAAACAATATCAGGTTTTAAATTTATTATATCATTAATAATCAGTTTTTCTTCTTCATCATCAAAATATCCGTTATGCACACCAAGGATATTTATATCTTTATATTTTTGCCTTAGTCTTTTCGCAGCTTCTTCAGCAACCCCTTCTCTTCCTCCCAGAAAATAAATGCTTTTATTTCTTATGTATGCCAATTCAATAAGCCTGCACATCAAATCGTAGCCTGCTACTCTTTCGCCAAAAGGTTCTCCATAGAATTTTGATGCTATTACAACCCCTATACCATCAGGTACAACCAAATCACCGCTATTTAATATTTGAGCAAATTCAATATTTTTTACAGCATCTACTAATATTTCACTATTAGGAGTAAAAATCATATTAAGCCTATCACCATCTAAATAGCCTTCCATCTTAATTACTGCATCCGTTAATGTGATATTGTCGATATTAACCCCGACTATTTCCACTGCATTTCTCATTTTTACATCCTTTCATTGTTGTCATAGGTTGTTGAAAAGTCAACCTAAAACACTACCGCATGGCCGATTCTTACAGCGCTACATGTTTATTAACTCAAACGCCAGTTTTACGTTTTCTTTGGTTAATTCTTTTAATTCGTTCATCCTTATTTCAAGTTTATCTTTTTCCTTTTCATAATCTTTCATAATTTTATCTGTTTCTATATTTATCATTATACTTTCAATACTTTTAACATCGCCTGCAGCCGGCTGTCCTATATAATCTAAATAACCTTTTATCTTAGGATCATAAATAAGTCCTACCATGGGCGTTGCAGCAATAGATGAATATATAAGCGTATGCAATCTCATTGCCAATACCATAACAAGCTGTTTCATTATTCCTATTAGCTCTTCAGGCTCATATATATTAGTTAAAACTTTATAGGGTATATCAAGTCTTGATGCAATTCTTTTCATTATCACTACATCTTCTTGGCTCATAGGTATGAATAAAGGAACAAGCCGATATTCTTCATACAGATAGATAAGTGATTTTATCAATTCATTATCAAGATTTTTCGCATAAGGCCATTTTCTAATATTTACACCAACGTATTTATTATCCGGTGAAATCCCTTCTTTGGCAAATATACTTTTCACTATTTCAACACCGGCAGGTTCTGTAGTCAATACAGGATCTGCTGTGATTTTAACTTCTGTCCCTTCAATACCGACTGATTTTAATAATTTATAAGAATACTCCTCCCTTAGAGTGATTAAGCTTACTTTATTTACGATTCTTTTTACTCTTTCCGCATTGCTTTTAGAGTTAATAGGTCCTATACCATTTGCATAAAGCATAACCTTTTTATTATAATGCAATGCTATTTTTATGATAAATAAATAATATAATAATGACCTGGTACTGGTTTGGTCTTGCAAAAGACTACCACCGCCACTAATAAACAAATCACAATTTTTAATTGTCTTCAATATATCTATTATGTTTAAACGATTTATAGCTTTTATACCATAATCCCTGCCGGTCTTAGAAGCACTATTGGACAAAGCTGTTATTTCAGTATTTGGCGCAAAATTTTTAAAATCTCGTACTATGGATTTTAATATGGCTTCATCCCCACTATTCCCAAAACCGTAATAACCTGAAACTACGATTGATACGCCCTTATTGCATTTCAATATGTTTTCGTAAATATTTAAATGCTCGGATGCCAGCTGATTTAATGAAAAGTTTTCTTTAGCATATTTTAAAAGTTCTTTACCGAATACATCTCTTTTTTCTCTATCATCTACCAACGCTTTCATTTTATATGCCAATCCTTTACTATCTCCGGCTTTAAATAAAAATCCGTTAACACCATCTTTAATCAGCATTGGAATTCCACCTACAGCAGATGAAATGGTGGGTTTCAGAAGGTGAGCTCCTTCCAGCAATACATAAGGAAAACTTTCGCTATAAGAGGTTAATACGTTAATATCTATAGCATTTAAAAAATCATAAGGGTTTTCAACAAAATCAATAAAATGAATATTATCCTCTATTCCATAATGCTTAATAAGATTTGATAATTCCGGCAGCTCTTCCGATTTTCCGGTAATCAAAAAGTGAACATCTTTGTTAGATTCTAATACTTCTTCCGCAGCTTTTATAAACACTTCATGCCCCTTAACAGGGTGCATTCTAGCTAAAATACCTATGATAATCTTGTCATTTATATGAGATAATCCTTTTTCCTTTAGAAAGTCTAATCTGCTTTTATAATCAATTCTCTCATCGTAATCAATACCATTATATATTGTATATATTTTATTCGCCGGAAACCCCCTGCCAATCAACATTTGCCTAAAATCCTCAGATACAGCAATATAATAGTTAAACTTCTTTAAAGCAAAGACATTCAAATTGGTATATATTAGATGTTTATAAACATTACCCTTAAAATCCAGCATAAAATCACTATGAACTGTTGTAACACAAGGTATGTTTGTTTTTTTCTTTATAAATCTTGTTATAAAATTCGCACGAGCACCGTGTGAATGAATAAGATTAAAATTTTCTTCTTCAATAATTTGTATTATTTTATCGACTACATTCAAATTATATCTTTGCTCTTGTTCGATTACAAAAACATCTATACCCATCTGCCGACCTTCATCGGCAAATGATCCTTCCATAAAACATATTAATCTAATGGTTATTGTTTTTTGCAGCTCTTTAATTAAGGTGAGTACGTGTGTTTTTGCCCCTCCTACATCGCCACCACTAATTAAATGCAGTACTTTAAGCATAGCCTCACTCCCATTATATATTGCTTTTATTTTATATATCCCTTTTATCTTTCACAGCTATTCCAATTCTTAAAACCTTCGGATTTTATCTTTTTTAAACTTCCCCTGCTTTCCGTCCTCTACTTTTAATTCTCAGCTCCCAATTTCCTGCTTTTTAATTTTGCGGAAAATATTTTATAAGAAGGCACTTTGCCTACAATAAAATTCTTGAATCTTAATTTAGATAAAATCAATACTGATGCTACGGTTAAAGTCCATCCAAAAACGATTAAAAATATCAACGTACCGACCCTATCATATCCTAAGAAAGGATATTTATTAATTATTTTAACCTTAACTAGTTCCAGTACAAATGGATGTAGGAAATATATTCCTAAAGAATAAATACCCCAATCTTTTATAAGGTTTTTATATCTGAATTCACTATTCACAATTTTTTTACTTAACCATACTAATATTATCATTGTAAATGTGGCATATACAATAGTTGTTGGTCTAATAGAGCCATATTTCTCATAAAAATTTCTGCCGCCGGCTTTCCTAATAATGTTATATACCTCTCCAATATAGAATAAAACAGAAAGTATATATACCGGAATAATCTTAATTATATTCTTATCAACAAATTGGGATATCTTTTTATAATGAAGAGCTAAAATCCCTCCGGTCAAAAAGTAATAAAACCAACCAAAAACACTTTTCCAATAATAAGAATTAAAAAAACCAACTATAAAATATTTGCTATTAAATTTAAACTTAAATCCATAAATCAAAATAATACTTTGGATTAATGCACATACTCCAAATACTATTATTGGTCTTTCTTTCATTGGCTTAATTAGAAATTTAATAAATAAAGGATATAATAAATAAAATTGAAATATAAGAAATATAAAATATAGGTGCGGATATGCCATTCCTAATGATATAAACTTTAAAAATTTCACGAAATCAAAATTTACCGTACTTGAAATACCTTTAAAATTAATTAATAAATGGCTAAATGGTGTCCGTAATAAGTAAGGTAAAACTGTGTAATATAAAAAAGACCATAGAATATAAGGGATAAGAATATATTTTATTTTTTTTCTATAAAAATCTCCAAAATCAAATTCTTCAAAATTTCTATAGTTATAAAACAAAACAAAACCTGATAGCATCATGAATACAGGTGTCCCAAATCTAAAGAATTGATTTATTATGATGCCAAAATGCATTGTCCGGCTTCCGAATGAAGAAGACAGAGCAAAGGATCCGCTAAGATGTATCATAAATATTCCAAAAGCACATATAGCTCTTATATAGAATAGTTCTTCCACTCTTTCTCTTTTCAAACTGCATCCTCCTAAATAAGCATTAAATAAGATTCACTTAGAGGCTTTTAAGCTTGTGTACTTAAACATTATAGCATATTTATTGTATAGGTGTTTAAGGATTAAAATAAAAGAAGTGGCTAAGCCACTTCTTTTATTTCTTTATTATGAAAGTTGATTTGTATTCCGGATTCAAGCCATTACCGGCTTTATCTCTTAATCTTAGCCAAATCTCATGTTTTCCTTTAGAAATTCTATCTGACACCCTATAGGTGATAGTTTCTGTTTTTTCATTGTATTCAGTTTTTACTTGTATATTATCCAAAAGTAATACTATTGATTTTGGATCTATACCTTCTCCCTTATCCCTTACCTTTATAATGATTTCATCAGGTTTCTCATCTAATTCTTCTTTATCTGCAATATTTATCTCTACAACTTCAGGATTATAATAATCTTCCCCTTCCTTATAAAGAGCTGTCAGATTATCAAAATACACTACACTTTTTGTTTTATTTTCTTCGTTTGGTTCAGCTACATAAATTTGTTCAAAGGATATAGGGTATTTTTCATCCTTGGGAATCTCCGCATAAGCAAATTTCCAGCCCTTCCAGTTGAATTTACCTTGGTTTGAAAAGTTCACTACCTTTCTTTCTCCACTTGCATTTATATAAGTTCCCCTCAGCCAGTTACCGGATTCATTACCGTAAACCCATACACCAATTTCAATAGGCCTACCGGGAACTGGAATATTCTTTTTAAAATTCAAATAAGCTGCTGACGTACCTTCTTCACCGGTACTCATATCATACTCCATTTTATAAGATGAAGTACCAAGTATAACAGGTTCACCATTTCCGGATGGTCTCCCGGATATATCTGCTTTAATACTCTTTAACTCTATATTGTCTGCATTTTCAAAGCCTTCAAGAACTATAGGCATATTACCTATCCTTGCATCGACAACAGAAGTAACATCACCGGCTTTTGCGATGATCTTACCTTCTATCATATTCTTACCGGCAGTAAATATCCCTGATTTATCAAATTCACCAAAATCCTCTGTAGCAGCCCAAGTAACAGCAGTTGGGCTTATAACTATCTCTTCACCTTTTTCATTATAGGCTTTCACTTCCATTTGAACTTTTTCTCCCGGTTCTAAACTCATATAACTGTTCAGAATCCTTAAAGAAGCCACTTTATTATATACTTCTACTTCTATTTTGCTTTTTGAGTTTCCAATAGCTGCCTCTATAAAACCCTGACCGGAAGTATTACCTGAAACAAACAGACCTTCTTTATTAATTTTCCCTATACCTCCGCCGATTTTATATTCTATTTCCGTAGGTTTTAAATCTACTCTATTATAATATTGATCTAATCCATAAGTTGTGGGAGTATAATTGCTATTTTTAAATATCTTTAATGAACTTTTGCCAAAAAACACTTTTTCCGGTTTTGATAAAGGTGCATCAGATATTATTTGCAGGGAATTCGCTACTGCCCTCTCTCTTCCATCAGATGGAGAATTTATTATTCTGGAGCTAATATATCCTTGTTTCCTTGCTATCATAGCAGTAGATCCGCCACCATCAAGGTTAATGGCATTTTCTATACCTTGTTCAAGCATGAAGTCCGCTAATTCATATAAGGTCATACCATCGCTATAACCTTTCTGGCGACCATCAACTGTTATAAAAATAACCTGCCCGTCTTTTATACCGACAGCAGTTCTTGGATGTCTGCTTTTAGCATCACTTCTTTTCTCAATATCCTCTGCTATCTCACCGTTAGCAATAAGCCTAGGATTACCGGAAATAGCGTGTTCTATGTCTTTTCTGTTAAAATTAATTTCGAAGCTGACTTCATCATCTTCTTTAAGTTCATTTAAAAACTCTGCTGCAGCACCTTGCCCCGATAACACTATCCTATCTTCCGGTATTTCTATATTTTCAACATCCCTATAAATTTTTTCTACTACCCCTTTATATTTCATATTGCTTTTAATAGGAAGCTCCAAACCTTTTATAATTACCTCTGTACCGTTCCCCTTTGTATTTGTAGGTTTGCTAAAAGAAGGGGTATATAATATCAATTGGTTATCCCATCTAACACGGTTTACTCCCTTTATTTCATATTTCTTTTTGCCAATAGTTGCAAAAGCATTCATCTCGATGTCACTAATAAAACAATTCCCTTTACTTGTAACACCAAATATAGTGCTTTCAGGTAATGCAGTTCTAATTTCACCATCTATAATACAAGTTCCTGAAGGAAGCCCTGTCAATTCATTAACATAAAAAAAGTCCCCATTTATAGCGCCAATTACTCTACTGTCTTCCAGCGATTTTAGTTCAGCTTGTTTGGTTACAGTAGCGGTACCTATTGCCCTTCCATTATCAGCTGCTTCAACTTTTATATATTTTGTTCCTATAGTGGTGTAAACAGTATTTATTTTAAATTTTGTATTTGCCGTTTGAAAGTCAGTTTGTTTAAAATATGTACCCGGCCCAATTTGCTGTATGTTTTCTTTTATAATGCGTTCTTCATTTTTGCTATTATCTTTTGCATATAAAACATTAGAAAAAAGAATAACAAAAATTAATAAAAAAGATAGAATTTTTCTTGTTTTATTTTTTAATATCACGAATACTACCTCCAATACATTGATTTTGACTATATTATATCATTTATATTAGACTGCAAATATTTCTTATTTGTTACAGATAATCCAAAAATCTATTATCTTTTAATATTCTTTTGAACCGATAATGCTCGCAGAAGATATAAAAGCTGAAAATATCCAGAATAGAACAACTGATTTAGGCATATATAGGATATGTTCCGCAATACCATGAACCATAATTGACAAAAGTCCTGCCAAAAGTCCGGCTGAAACATAGCTTAAATATTTATCATTTGTTTTAATTAAAAACTTTGCACTGTGTACAAATAAGGAAAGAATGACCCAGGCAAAAGTAAACACACCAAATATGCCCATCTCAGCCATTATCTCCAAATACATATTATGACTATGCCAGGCTTTGGCTCCCCTTATACCGTATTCATAAAATGTATTTCTAAAAGCCCAATATCCATATCCCACTCCTGTTATCCAAAAGTCTTTTATCATATTTATTGCACCTTCCCATATAAATGTCCTATACTCATTTGAAGTATCTTGAATATTGCCTATGGTACTTATCCTTTGCAATATTACTCGCGGTGCAAGAGGAAGAGCCAAAGCACCTCCTGCAATGAAAAATGGGATATACTTAAACAGTTTTAAAATGATAAACAAAAGCATACCGGCGACAAAACCCAGCCAAGCGCCCCTAGAGGCGGTAAGCAATAGACATACAAACATAGTTGCAGCAAGTATAAAAGCTATAAGCCTATTCATTAACTTCTTATGCACAAATAACAATGCTATGGAAACAGGTAAAATATGTTCTAAATATTCTGCAAAAACGTTAGGATTTCCGAAAGTACCTACAACTCTTGTCTTTAGATCCGGATTTAATTCCACGTCAACCCAGGCCTTGCTTGTTGTACCTAAAGTAAAGTATTGAAAAATACCGTAACATGACATTATAAAAGCAGTAATTATAAAAACTTTAATAGTTTTATCCAATTCTTCTTTTGTTTTAATCGTATTAATTATAGTAAAATATAAAGCCAGACTTATTAAACTGACAAATAGATTTTGTAGGCTTAAAACAAAAGATACGGAAATTAAAGTAGTAATAATCTGAACAATTGCAAAAGACGTAATAGGCAATGTTAACGGATCAGTTGCAAATTCAGTATCCTTTGTTATTATAGTCTTTATAATAAAAGAAAAAACTACAATCCCTACAAGAATTAAAGTAGATTCATTAGGTAAAAACGGAATTGCAATTATTAAAATATTTAAACCCCAAAGAGGGCTTTTTAAAACTATCGAAGATACAACTATACTCCCTATTAATTTTAAGGCTATTCCCATATCATTTGCCCCCTTAATCTACACTCGACCAGAACTCACATACAGATTTAACAAAAAAACTATTGGATAAAATAGTTTTTATTCTACATGCTTCGTATTGCCCTATATTACCTAAAATTTTCTTTATATTATTTATGTATTTACTATTTTCTACAGCCTCTTTAAGAGGAAATCTTTTAATTATCTTTTGCTCAAAAATATCGAATAGTGATTTAAGCAATTTATATGTAAAAGTGCTTTTATGTATATCTATATTAAAAAAACCGGAAATCAGCTTCCCAAAAAAGCTGTCATTCCACAACATGCCAATTCGTTGGCATGTTTTTTTAAAAAAACTGTGGGCATAAGCAATCTCCAGTTTATTCCCACTATTAATAACAAAAAGTATGAGCTTGCTTTTATTATGCATTTTAAATACCTCTATTCGTCAATAATAACATCGTATACAAAACCCTTAGTTCCAAATCTTTTACCTTTTACCGATGTAGCAAATCCGACTCTCACTTCTTGGCCGCCCATATATATGCCTGTTTTACTGACTACTGCATCACCTTCAATATATATCTTTACATCATATCGATTTGGGATTTCTGCCTCTACAAATCTTCCATCAGCAGTTTCAGCCATCTTCTTTGCCGGCAATGCCTCCTTCTTTACAATTTTCCCATATACAGTGTTTTTGTCATAGTCTTTGGCTATTTCGCCTACTTCAATAGCATTGTAAGTAACATCCCTAACTTCTTGAATGAAATATACCATAGTGACTTTTTGTGTGTTAACAACTGCAGTTGGGTTTACTTTGAAGACTTTATATGCCCCAAAGCCTATTAGAACTATTAACATGATACTTATGAATAAATCAATGATATTTATAAAACCAAAGAGCCTTCCTTTTTCATCAATAATTTTCATTTAAACACCTCCATTTTACTATTATCATATATTGCTTGATTCTATTCAATCTTTTATTTTTCTTTATAAAAGGTTTCTCATATGGATTTTGTATAGTTACAAAAACTTTAGATACTTTCCCTTTTAAGAAGATTATTATATTTGCTATCATTACTGCTTCATTCCAAAATCTTGGTATTTTGCTCCCTCTTTCTTTAGCCCAAGTCCTTTAAAATAAGCAATTACCATAAAGTAAATACTGTACATTTGTCTAAATCTCATCCAAACCTTATTATCTTTATTATACTTCTCATAAGTCTTTTTATAAGAGTCGAAATCAATTTCTCTAAATAATTCAACGCCACCGTCAGTGCCTGCCAAAATACCGTTAAGCTTGTTCATTAATAGAACGGTTCCAAAAGACATAGTCTGAGATTTATATGTTTTTAGTATATCCGATTTTCTACTCATATAACTTGTACAATCAACATAATGGGTGATACCATAAACAGATATGGGAGAATTAATCTCATAAGCAAAAAGTCTTGCATTGTTTTTTATCAATTCCATAGCATTTATAAGTATTCCGCTTGTAGCACTGTGGTCACTATGACCATCCATAAAGTATGGAAACATAATAATATCCGGTTTAAACTTATCAATTATTTCAGCAATCTTTTTTGATGCGTCAATATCATTACTGTCCAGTACTCCGTCACCTTTATTTAAAAATTCCGGCAATTCCATTTTGAGTTTTTTTGCTACTTCCAAAGCTTCAATTTTTCTGATTTTCGCTAGAGTTTCTTTATTAATACTATCTGTACTCATTGAGCCATCGGTCATAAACACACATTTGATTTTGTTGCCTTCCTCTATTCCTTGTTGTATAAAACAACCACAACCTAAAACCTCATCATCTTGATGAGGGGCAAGGATTAAAACCTTTTTTTTCGAAAATATTAATTCTTTTATACCTGCTGTCTTCTTTTTTACCATATATAAATAAAAGCCAATTACAAGTTTATCAAAAAACAATATAGGTTTGGCAAGTATTCTTTTTACAAATTCCCTCATATAGACTCCACACCCCATTTTCCTGTTTGTCCAATATTATATAAGCCGAGTTTCAAAATTAAATCACTTTATGCATGTCATCCTGAGGCTTCAGCCGAAGGACTTTTTTTCTTTGTAACATAAGATTCTTCACTTACGTTCAGAATGACAATTTCTGCCAAGTTCAAAATAATAATTTCGAGGTTGTCATCCTGAGGC
>JALNWH010000235.1 GCA_023230985.1 Bacillota bacterium | reverse complement strand
ATTGAATTTATCGTTCCTGTAGGCTTGGAAAAATTGGTGCCGGATGTGCGAGAAGCCGTTGAATTTCTTTCGGGACATCCCATTGACAAAGCCACAGGTGATAAAATTGCCCTTATGCCAATGCTTGGAGCCACCGTTGTAACGGAAATCACTGCTTTAGAACTCCTCTATGATATTAAGGCTAAATGTGTGTCTGCCGGCGGAGTTGACGGCTCTGAAGGAGCTATAGTCCTTGTTTTAGAAGGTGAAAAAGAAAAGATAGATATAGCTTTTGAAGAGATTGAGTTTTTAAAAGGAGAGCCACAAGTTAAGTAAAATTTATTTTAAAAGCATTCAATAATTCTGTTATAATATAGTTATATTAATTTAAGGAGACGATTTTTATGCCGAATTTTCCGGCTTTTCTTTCTTATGCCGTGATTACAACATTTACTCCGGGTCCTAATAATATAATGGCAATGTCCAATGCCGGCAGATATGGATTTAAGAAAAGTTTAAACTTTAATGCAGGTGTATCTTCAGGTTTTTTTATTTTATTTTCTATATGCAGTTTTTTTAGTGCGGCACTTTTTAGTATAATACCAACTATTCAACCGCTAATGACTTTCGTAGGTGCGGCCTACATACTTTGGTTAGCTTGGAACACATATAAAAGCAAACCAAATAGCGAAACACAAAATCATAAACAAACCAATAAATATATTTCAGGGCTACTTTTGCAGTTTGTAAATCCAAAGGGAATTATTTATGCTATTACAACAGTAACAACCTTTGTCGTTCCCTATTACAAATCCGGTATTATATACATTGGTTTTGCTATTTTACTATGTTCTTTGACTTTTATATCAAATTGCTGTTGGGGACTATTCGGTTCTGTATTTCAAAAGCTTCTTATCAATAACTACAAAGTCATCAACACAATTATGGCTTTACTCCTTGTTTATTGTGCTGTTTCCTTGTTTATATAAATAAGGCTTTTATAGTTCTATCCCTTTATTTCTCCTATGAGTTTTTTATAAGCATTTATCAAAACTGCTGCATCAAAATTAACTGCTACACCATCAAAGCCGTCAGTAAAATATCTTTTTGCCATTTTATTATCCCCCGTATATATAAAAGAGAGCTTCTTTGCAGCTTTGCAGGCTTTTAATATTCGGGTAACTCCTTGTAAAAATTCACTGTCATTAAACTGTCCCGGCTTTCTCATAGCAATGGATAAGTCATAGGGACCTATAAATATACCATCTACACCTTCGATATTTGTTATTTCCTCTATGTTTTCTAAGCATCCCATTGTCTCACATTGGGGTATTAAAAGTGTTTCTTCATTACATATTTTAAAATAGTTATCAATATCTTTAGCAAAGTCTTTAAACCCGTATCCTGCGGGCCTTGCGGTAAAAAAACCCCTTTGGCCTGTGGGATAATATTTCGCCCATTTAACTAAATCTTTAATCTGATTAACTGTTTCCACACAAGGAACTATAAGTCCCTTAGCACCAATATCAAGCATTTTTAGTACAGAAGGCCTGGATATATCTTTGATTCTAACAAACGGAGTGATATTTCTAAGCTCGGCTGTTCTTATATACTCTATAGATTGTTCCACATCTAAGGGCCCGTGTTCAGTATCAATCACTAAGAAGTCCAATCCTGCAATCCCAAGACATTCCACAGAAGTACTTCCACCCAGTTGAAAAAAAGTACCCAAAACTTTTTCTTTTTTCATTATCTTTTCTTTTATCAGATTTCTCAAGACCTTACCTCCTGATAGCATAATATACATGCTTTTTATTATCTCTTTTTCTATGTCCTCATCTAAAATATTAACCTTTTTATCACAATCCATCATAGTAAGCAACGGTAAGATAAGTAAAAAGAGATGAGGCACCCTCATCTCTTCATCAGCTTATATAATTAAATTTTCTCCAGCTTTATTCCCGTATCATGTCCGTTTAGATCTTGTTTTTCAAAACTGTCATCCTTTACCCGTTCAAGCACATCCGCCAAGGTCTCGCTCATAATATAATCTCTGTGAACATCTACACCTTTTGCTATTTCGTCATCACTGTCGTAATAAATCTCTATCCTATCCATCATCTCATAACCGTTGTTCTTTCTCATCTGCTGTACTTTGGAAATAAACTCTCTTGCATATCCTTCATCGATTAATTTATCTGTCAGTGTAGTTTCCAGTATTACAAAGAAATTATCTTCCATAGCAACTGTGAATCCCTCTTTTGCAGAAATAGTTACTAAAACATAATCTTTGATTACATCTATCGTCTCCCCATTTACGGTAAGCTTAAGTGCTTCACCGGCATCCAATTTTTTTACTGCCTCCGCTCCGTCAACCTCAGATAAAGCCTTACCTAGAAACTTTATTTTAGAACCCAATATAGGACCTGCTACTTTAAAATTAGGTTTAAGTGAAAAGTCCATATATTCATCCAGATGCTTTGCAAATACCAGTTTTTTAACATTCAATTCTTCCTTTACAAGGGGTTCCAAGTCACT
>JALNWH010000053.1 GCA_023230985.1 Bacillota bacterium | reverse complement strand
CAAAATATGATTCCATGATATAATTCCTTTTTCAAATAAAGAATAGTTTAAAAGTTTCTATAAACAATAATTGTAGAAGCTTTTTTTATTTTGTAAATTTCTGCTTTATTATAATAAGTTCATATTTAATAAGCTATAACCGCTATTATGCAAAAAAAAATATAAGTGTTTAAGAAAAGGCCTATATTAAAGAACGGTTTAATAAATAGTACAAATTAAATGAAAACATTGGACTATTGTTATTTATTTTTACAAAAAACAAAAAATTCATATTGAAAGTTATAATATATAGTATATAATATATTATATACTATATATTATAATGTAAGAAAGGAGGTGGGATTATGAGTGTGGGCAGTCAATCCATGGTAGATAAAATTCAAACCGTAGTAATCAAACATGCTCGTGATGCTTATATTAGTCAAGAATACTTGGAAGACAACTGGAAAAAGTGGGGTTTTTTTTCTTGTCCTGATTACGAAAAATGCGTAAAAGAATATAACGAATTTGAAAAAATTATAAAAAAATTGATTCCGGATGTAAAGCATATGCCAAAAGATGAGGAAGCAGGGCTTGATTCAATTTATTCTCATGATTCCGTGAAGTTTACAAAAAAAGGTGCAATAATTCTTAATATGGGAAAGGCAACAAGAAAGAACGAGCCAAAATCTATGAAAAGTTACTTAGAAAGCATTAATGTGCCCATTTTAGGAGAAATAACAGGCCATGGTACGGTAGAGGGCGGAGATGTACTTTGGTTGGAAGACAATAAGGTTGCTATAGGAAGAGGTTATCGTACAAATGATGAGGGAATAAAGCAATTTAAAGAACTGGTAAAGGATTTAGTTGACGATGTCATAGTTGTACCCATGCCTCACGGTAATAATGAAGAAGAATGCCTGCATTTAATGTCGGTAATAAGTCCCATAGATAAGGATTTAGCTGTGGTATATTCGAGGTATATGCCGGTGTTTTTTAGACAAATGCTGATTTCCAAGGGTATAAAGCTTATTGAAGTTATTGATGAAGAGTATATGCCTTTGGGTACAAACGTACTGACTGTTGAACCAAGAAAAGTTGTTTTGATGAAAGGAAATCAAGATATCAAGGAAAAGCTTTTAAACGAAGGTGTTGAAGTTTACGAGTATGAAGGAAAACATATTTCTTTGCCCGGCAATGGCGGTGCAACCTGTATGACCGCACCTTTGTATAGGGTATAAAGCCTAATTTCATTTACGTAAGGCTAAGTAATCTATATAAAATATAGACTGAATAGGCATCTATAAGTAGAGTTTGTCCAATAAATGCTAAAAACCGTTTTGAAATCTGTTGTATAAGGTTTAGAAAAGGAGTGAAAAAATGAAGTATAAATTTATTGCTAAAAGGTATTGGAACTTCAAAGAAGCCTCACTCAGTAAAACCAATGAGATGGTAAAAAGATACAAGGATATAATTGATTTAAGCATAGGAGACCCTGATTATCCTGTTGATTTATCAATTATAGAAAACATGTATAAAGATGCCTTAGCGGGACATACCCGTTATACAGAATTTCTAGGTGATGAAGAATTAAGAAAAGAAATATGTAAAAGCTACAGGGAAGATTGTAGGTGTAACTATACAAAAGAAAATGTTTTTATAACATCCGGTGGAACACATGCAATGTATTTGCTTTTGGAAAGCATTCTAGATGAAGGTGATGAAGTAATTGCCATTGCTCCTTATTATATATATTACGAACCTCAAATAAGACTGGCAAAAGGCAATTTAATAGTTTATAACACACTTAGCGAATCGAATTTTGAAATTGACATTGGTGAACTAGAAAAAACCATATCATACAGAACAAAGGCGATTATAATTAATTCACCAAACAACCCGACCGGTCGAGTATATAATGAAAATACAATTAAAGCATTAATAGATCTAGCGAATAAGCATGACTTTATAATTATTGCAGACGATATATATGGAGCCCTTAATTTTACCAACTTTAAAAAACCAGTATGTTCATATGATTATAAAAATGAAAGAATTGTAACAATATACAGCTATTCTAAGGATTATTGTATGACAGGATTTAGACTTGGACATATAATAGCAGACGAAAAAATAATAGAATGTATTAAAAATGTAAATGAATCAGTAAACTTTACAATAAATGCTATGGCACAAAGAGCAGGAATATATGCTATAAGGCGAAGAAAAGAGATACAATCAGGCATTTATGAAGAATATAGAAAACGCATTTTCTATGCATATGAAAGAATAAGGAATATTAATAATATGGAAGCAAACCTTCCGGAAGGTACTTTTTATCTATTTCCTAAAATAAAAGGCACTGGACTCACTTCTGAAGAAATTTGGGAGAAAATCTTAGATGATGCACATGTTCTTGTGTTACCCGGTAACGGATTTGGAGAGGCGGGAGAGGGGCATATAAGAATAGCGTGCACCGTAGGCATAGAAAAACTCAAAGAGGCTTTTGACAGAATAGAAAACATGAAAATTTTTAAATAATACAAAAGAATAAACTAAATAAGGAGGTAAAAAAATGAGCACGATAGATATGATTATTGTATTAGCATATATGGTAGGAATGTTTATCATAGGATTAATTGCAAGAAGTGAAATAAAGGATATGGACGACTTTATACTTGGAGGCAAAAGATTCGGAACATTTTCCCTCACTGCAACATTAATGGCAACATTAACAGGTGCAGGTATGACAATAGGTATAGCTGGCTCTGTTGTTAATATGGGTGCATCTGCCATATGGACTTATATTGGTTTTGCTATTGGTTTATTTGCAACGGTATATTTTGCCCCAATTATTAGAGCTACAAACAAACGAAGTTTGGCGGAGATTATAGCAGGAGAATTTGGCAGTACACCTCGAGTAATTGTGGCATTATTTTCAGCTATATATGTTATGGGTTCCGCTTGTATGTGCTTAACCGGGATGGGCAGAATGATTTCTTATATCGGTGAACCGTGGGGGATTTCTATTACCACCGGTGTAATAATTACTACTATAATAGCAGTAGTCTATACAGCTATGGGGGGATTATATGCTGTTGTTTGGACAGATGTTGTTCAGTTTATCATTATGTTTATAGGAATAATACTAGTAGGGCCTATACTTGCTATAGTTAAGAGCGGGGGTATTGTAAACTTAGCGAATAGTTTGGCAGCTAAAGATCTTTCTTTGGTAAACCCTTTTGTAGGAAGTCCCATAAGTTCTATAATTTCTATAACTTTAATTTACTTTTTATCGGTACCTGGTGATCCTACTGTTCCTCAAAGAATTTTAGCGGCAAAGGATGTCAAATCAACACAGAAAGCATTAAATTATACCGGAGTTGCAGCTATTTTATATGGGATAGGGATTTTAATTATAGGTGCTGCCAGTGGATACTTACTGCCAAATATTGCAGCAGAGTACGGTACTGCAGAAGCAGCCTTTCCCATTTTTATTCTTAGATTTTTCCCGCCTGTTATACGTGGATTTACCATAGCTGCACTTATCGCTGCAATAATGTCTACCACGGACTCTATGATTCTTGTGGCTGCTACCAGTCTGGTGTACGATATCGGTTCAGTAATTTTTCCAGATGTGAATGAAGATAAGTTTAAAAAAGCTATGCCTATTGCAGTTATAGCATTAGGTGGCATTGGGCTTTTTGTAGCGTTAAGAATCAGTTCTTTATTAAGCGCACTTTACTTTATATTCTCATTAGTATCATCCGCTTTTATTTTCCCATTGCTCGCTACGCTATATTGGAAGAGAGCAACAAAATGGGGCATAACATCAAGCTTATTAGGCGGCGGCATTTGTTGCATAGTAATGTTTGCTGTGGGATATATGGGACCCGGCGGTGACCCAGTATTTTTATCAATGCTTGTATCCTTTGTTTCTTTAGTAGTTGCAACTTACTTGACAGGAGGCGCACAAACAGAGAGAGTTCTAATAAAAGTTGAACCGGAGGAATAGGTTTTGAAACGGATAACTTTGAACTATGGTAAAGAAAAAATAGTATTAAATATTCCAAAACAAATGATTGCTTGGCAAGCTGCACCTATGAAAGCAACAACTAAAAAAAGTTTCTCTGATTTGGTAAAGGACTCTTTGGATAAGCCGATAAATGCAGAGAGAATAGAAGTCTTTGGAAAGGGAAAAAAAAATGCAATTGTCGTTATTGATGATAACACAAGACCCACGCCGATAAGGTTGGTTTTGCCTGAAGTGATTAAAAGGTTAAAAAAAGCCGGTATTGAAAGTGAAAATATAAAGATTCTTGTTGCATTAGGTACCCATAGAAAAATGACAGAAGATGAACTGATAGAAAAATGCGGAGAAGATATATTTAAGAGTTTCGACGTAGTTCAACATGATTATTTAGATAAAAACAATTTAGTAAATGTGGGATTAAAAGAATCGGATTTACCCATAAGTATAAATAAGACTTATTATAATTCAGATTTTAAAATTGTGATAGGAAATATTATACCTCATATTGATGCTGGATGGTCAGGCGGAGCAAAAATCCTTCTTCCCGGGATTTGTGGAAAAGATACAATTAACAGTTTTCATCTAAAAAGCACATTAAACAAAAGTGAAATAATTGGGAAGACGGAAAACTGCATGAGAGCTGATATGGAGCGGGTAGCTGCTATAGCAGGATTAGATTATATAATAAATACGATACTTGATATAGATGATAACTTAGCTGATATTGTTTCAGGACACTATGTTAATGCTCATAGAAAAGGAGTAGAATTGGCAAAAAAATTTTTCGAAATTAAAGAGAAAGAAAAAGCCGATATAGTTCTAGTTAGTGGGTATCCCGCAGATGAAGATTTTTGGCAAGCTGGCAAAGCCGTATCTACTGCTGAGCCTCTAGTAAAAGAAGGCGGTATCATCTTGCTAATAAGCCCTTGTTATGGAGGGATTGCGCCTGACCATCCTATTTTGCTTGAATTATCGGGGAAAGATCCAAAAGAAGTAATAGAGTTAATTGAAAGGAAAGAGATTGACGATCTAGCAGGTGCCGCAGTATATATAGACGTATTCAAAGCAAAGGAGAAGTCTAAGATAATAGTTTATAGCCAAGGTATTAGTAAAAAAGATGCAAAAAAAATAGGTTTTCAAAAAATAGATTGTATTGATAGTTTTTTAAAAAAATATATTTCTGATAATCCTTTTAACAGAATAGGTGTTATAAATAGGGGTACTGAAATAGTGCCCCGGTTAGAAAATTAATAATATTAATAAGGAGGGATTTTTCATAAAAATTGTTTTAATAGATATGGGAAGTTTTATTAACGATAAAAGTTTTATAAAACCTCTATATGATCTGGGAATAGTAGAAATATTCGATGGGTTTCCCTCAAACGATGAAGAAGCTTATGAAAGGGCTAAAGATGCTGATATAATTTTATTTTGTATGATGCAGTTTAAAAATGAATTGCTTGATAAACTTGATAACTTAAAGATAATGCAATTTGTAGGAACTGGGGTATGGAATTTTGTCGATGTAGATTATGCATTAAAAAAAGGTATTAAAGTATTAAATATAGAAGGTTACGGTAATAATGCAGTTGCTGAATTTGCAATAGCTTGTGCATTTAACTTGGCAAGAAAGATTTCTAAAGCGGACAGAATGATGAGAAATGAAATATGGGATTCGGGAGAATTGGAAGGAATAGAAATCACAGGGTCCACATTTGGTGTTATAGGAACTGGTAATATAGGTAAGCTGGTTGCTATTAAAGCGGCGGCACTAGGTGCAAGAGTGCTAGCCTGTGATATATATAAATCGGATGAGCTTATTGAAAAGTATGGAATAGAATATGTAGATATGGATAAAATTTTTAGAGAATCCGATATTATTTCTATACACCTTAAGGCAACGAAAGAAACTAACAGAATTGTGGGTAAAAAATATATAAGCATCATGAAAAATAATGCTCTTTTTATAAATGTAGCAAGGGCTGAGTTGGTAGATAACGAAGTCTTATATCAAGTGCTAAAAGACAAAAAAATTGCAGGTGCCGCCATTGATGTATTTGATTGTGAGCCTCCACAAAATTTCAATATGTCTAAATTGGATAATGTAATTACAACACCCCATGTGGGATTTTATACAAAAAAAGCAACAGATAATTCTATTTTGATGGCTATTGATTCTATAATAAGAGAAACTTACACTATATAATTAGTTAGCACTTAGGTTTGTTTACTTCTTAAAAATTAAAAGGCAAGGCATATGGGAATTTGTGAAGTTAACTTCGATCATTAATCGTTTTATCAAGATAGTCTAGAAAGAAATTAAAATATAATACCAAAAATTTAGTAGAAAAGCACAAAAGGAGGATGACATATGTTCAAAAATATAATAGTTAGAAAACCGGGTAAATCTTTAGTGGATGGAATAGCTTCTGCGGATTTGGGCA
Organism: Bacillota bacterium; assembly: GCA_023230985.1. Taxonomy (GTDB): domain Bacteria; phylum Bacillota; class Clostridia; order Lutisporales; family Lutisporaceae; genus JAAYKT01. Next base: position 5,766 of record JALNWH010000053.1, on the reverse strand, counting down.
AACCGGATTATGAGAAAGCATTGAAACAACATGAAGCATATATTGAAGCTTTAAAAAAATGCGGTGTAGAGGTAACCGTGCTTGAAGCAGATGAAAGATATCCCGATTCCTGTTTTGTAGAAGATCCGGCAGTAGTGACAAAGAAGTGCGCTATTATAACAAACCCCGGGGCATCTTCGAGAAAAGGAGAGCAAGTTGAAATAAAAGAGGTTCTAAAAAAGTTCTATGATGAAAAAAACATAGAAGAAATAAAGAATCCCGGTACAATTGAAGGCGGCGACGTAATGATGGTAGGTGACCATTTTTACGTAGGTTTATCTGCAAGAACAAATGAAGGAGGAGCAAGGCAGTTTATAGATATATTAAAAAAATATGGCTATGATGGAACAATGGTTCCCTTAGAAAAGGTTCTTCATCTAAAGACCGGCTTGGCTTATCTAGAGAATAACAACCTTTTGGTTGCAGGAGAGTTTGTAGACAATCCGGTGTTTAAAGATTTTAATAGAATCATAATAGACGAAAATGAAGCATATTCCGCTAATTGCATATGGGTAAACGGGACTGTTATAGTACCGGCAGGCTATGAAAAGGCCAAAAAAGCCATAGAAGAACTAGGTTATAAAATTTTAATAGTGGATACATCAGAATACAGAAAAGTTGATGGGGGCTTAAGCTGTTTGTCATTGAGGTTTTAGAATTTGGGTCGGTGTAATGCCGACCTTTTAATTTTCAAGGGTATAAAGAAAAGCATAAGGCTAAAAATTGGATATAATAAATTTCAGACAACTATTTGCCTTGATTTCACAATTAACGTTTAAAAATGCAAATATTGATAGTGGAGTTAAAAAACTTTACAACAGTTACAACAGATGATATTATGTTATTAAAAATGCAGGATATTTATTTTGTGTTGTAAACACAACCATTTAGAGGAGAATTATGAATACTCAGATTTATAAAAGAATTAAAGAGGCTGACTTGACAAAAACAGAAACTAAAATTGCCGAGTACATTTCTCGACATACTACGGGTGTTTGTTTTATGTCTGCTATAAAGCTAGCTGAAATAATTGGAACCAGTGATACTTCAGTCATTAGAACGGCTAGAAAACTTGGTTTTAGCGGATTTTCTGATATGCAAACTTTCTTGTCAAATCCTATACGTGATGAATTGGAACGAAATGAAGGAATTAATTTTTTATCACCCGCAGCACAGGTGGACAAAAAAATTAATCAAATTCAAGCTTCAGATTTATATGATCAAATGCTAAAAAAGATTAATAATAATATTGTAGAAATTTTTGAGAGAAATACTACTAAAACCTTCGAGGAGGCAGGTAAAATTATTTGTTCCTCTAAAAAAAAGTTTGTTATGGGTTTTCATGGTTGCACAGCTGTAGCAAATTTATTAGGTGGTTCCTTAGGAGATGTTTTTGAGGATGTGCGTACAGTTACTACAGCAGATTCAAAGGCTATTGGAGCAATTATGGACATTGATGAAAAGGACTGTTTAATTGTAATAAGCTTTCCAAGATACGCTGAAATGGCTTGTATAGTAATAGAAATTGCAAGCAAAAAAAATGCTAAGGTTATAGTTTTGACAGATCGATTGACATCACCTATAAGCAAAATGTCTGATATATCTTTACTTTGTGGCATTGATAGCGTAACTATAAATAATTCCTATGTAGCGCCCACAGTAGTAGCAGAAATGTTGCTTGCAACAGTTTATAAAAATATAGAACAAAAGGAAAAGAAAAGGTTGGAGGAACTGGATTATTATATTACTAAGCATTGCTTATATTAGTAATGAAAGAAAGAAGGGTACAAATGACGAATGAAAGAAATAGAGGGCTCTTATTTGGCGAAAAGCTTCTTTCAGAAATAAGAGATAAATTTTATTTTGTTGATGTTGATGGAGATGGAAGCAAACGATTATTTTTTGAAAATGCCGGAGGCTCTCTTAGGCTAAAATCTGTAATTGATATTTCAAATGAATTAAATAAATATCCGGATTGTTTTGCTCGCGATCACAAGTCTTCTTTGATTTTACATCAATATGAAATTCAAGGGAAAGAGGACGTTCGAACATTACTTAATGCAAAAGATGGAGCCATTGCAACTAGCTTGACTGCTTCAAGCATTATGTTCGAGATGATTGGACCTATGGTTGCATATGGAAATGGCACTAATATTGTAACTACAGAAATAGAACATCCATCTGCCTACGACTCTTGTAAATATTATGCGAGAAAATACAACAAAGAATTGAGAGTAGCACAGTCTGACAGGCAAACAGGCGGTCTTAGGCCTGAGGATGTTTTGAATCTTATTGATAAAGAGACACTACTTTTAAATGTAATAATATCATCTAATATGACAGGTGCAAATATTGACCTCAAAACTATCTGTACCGAAGCCCGATTGATTAATCCTGATATATTTATTGTGACGGATGCAGTTCAGCATGCACCCCACGGGTTAATTGATGTTAATGATTTAAAAGTAGATGGGCTAAATATAGCACCATATAAATTTTATGGAAATCGTGGAATAGCTTTTGCATACATTTCAGAGCGTGTAAAAAACTTGCCACATCATAGAATTTTAGAAGATAGTACAGACTTGTGGGAGCTTGGAAGTATTGTTCCGGCACATTATGGTGCAATAAGCAAGATTGTAGAATACATTTCATGGATTGGATCAAATTATACTGATAGTAAAAATAAAAGGACCCTTGTAGAAGAGGGGATGAAGAGGATACGCTTACAAGAGCAAGCACTTCTCTATAGGCTACTACATGGGAGCGAAAAAATACAAGGATTACTTAGTATGAATGGTGTGGATACATTTTTTGATTATACTGATTTGGATAACAGAGATTTAATTTTAGCGATGAAGTTAGATAACCTTGGTTGTTTTGAAACAGTGAGAGAATATGAAAAACGAGGAATTATTGTCTACGAAAGAGTATCATCAAGTATTTACTCGAAAAGGATTATTGAATCTTTTGGCCTCAATGGAATTGTTAGAGTATCTCCGCTTCATTGTAATACTGTAGATGAAATAGATCAATTCTTAAGGGTAACTCAAAAAATATTAATAAGTATTAAATAGGTATAAACTAATATAAAAACATGTTTGTAATTGTCTCTCAATATGAAATTTTATCAAATATTTGTTTTAAATAAATATAGGCCATAGTAAATTTTATACTACATTATCCTATAGAGTTTTAAACATACAAAATAATATATTAAAGGAGGTTTTATTATATATAGAATAACAATGTAAAAATAAAAAAACAAATGAAGAATCTGAATTATAGGAATTGAGTTAAAGATTAAAAAATTAAAGGAGGTTTTATTTTGAACGAGAATAAAAATGTAGTAAAATTTTATGGTGGTAAATTCGGTCCATGGATATCAATGTTTTTTCTAATAATTGCAATGTTTGTAGCGATAATGACTAATTATACGGACTTTTATATCTATAATCTCCTTATGTTAGCAGCTGTAGTAATTTGCTTTATTTTGATAAAAAATAAAAAAAGTTTCGGAGATGTTGCTGTTCGCGGACTTCAAGATCCAATGATGGCAATTTTGATTATTGCCTTCATGTTAGCGGGTATTTTATCCAAACTCTTAAGGGCTAGCGGCCTTGTTTCATCTTTAGTATGGCTTTCGAGTGCTATGAATTTAGACCCCAGTTTTATTCCAGTAATTGCCTTCATGGTGTGTGTCCTTATTTCTACTTCTTGTGGAACATCTTCAGGTTCAATTGTAGCAGTCCTTCCGATAATGTTACCTATCGGTATTGAATTAGGTTGTGATGCATCATTAGTTACAGGTGCTGTTATTTCAGGAGCATTATTTGGTGATAACTTGGCACCTATTTCTGATACAACAATTGCTTCAGCCCTTACTCAAGAATCTAAAATTAGCGAAGTAGTAAGGACAAGGCTTCCCTACTCTTTGATTGCAGGGACTATTTCTGCAATCCTATTTATTATTGTAGGAAAAATTACTGTAAATACTTCTGTCACAAGCACCATAACCCAAGAAGCAAATCCTCTTGCTTTAATTCTTCTGGTTGTGCCTATAATAATGGTTATTATGATGATGAAAGGCTGGGATTTAGGTGGTACACTTATTATTTGCGATGTTTTAGCAATGGTGATTATTTTAATATTTGGCCTACTTACCCCCTCAGAAGTGTTTGGTGGTGATGGTCCTTTAATTGGTGGTATTTACGGTATGATGGATATTATTATATTTTCTATTTTTATATTTATAGTAATTCAAACAATTAGAGAAAGTGGTGCATTGGAAGAACTTGGGGTGTCATTACTTAAACGTTGCAAAAATATACGATCTGTAGAGTTGATTATAATGGCGGCTTCTGCCTTAGGTACCACAGTAACTGCAGGGAGTTCCACCGGCATACTGTTTGCAGGCCCCATAGCGAATGATATTAGGAAAGAATTTAATATTGCGGGGACACGTTCTGCAAATTTATTAGATGCCATTGCATGTGCAACTTGTGGATTTGTTCCTATTTGCACTCCTTATCTTTTATCTTTAAGCATAGGTGCTGAGATAGCAGGAATACCTGGTGATTTTTCCTATATCAGTATTGTAAAGTATGCATTTCATCCAATTTTTTTGGTTCTTGTTTTCTTAGCAAGTACAATTACCGGAATTGGAAGGGAGTATGAATGGCAACGTGAAAGAAAATCTATTCCAGTAAAAGATACAAATTAGACATCTGGTTTAAGAATATTAATAGAAGCACCAGCAAAAACTTGTAATAATATTGATTGGTGCTTCATTTTTATTTAACTTAATTGGATCATTCAATTGTTCTTTTATTTGTAATCATCAAAACGTATATCCAGGAAATCACATATTAGCCTTTTCTAGAACAATAGTTAATAATATTGTGTATTAATCTTGAAAGGTATAACGTATATTGATGTGAATGTTTTAATCATTTAATTATTTAGTATGTATTGTATGTAATATATAACATACTAAAAAAATAAGTTTAATTTTAAATTTTATAAGCAAATCTATGATAACAAAATTAAAGCAGTAGTAGTAAGTATGATCGTGATGCATATATTAGTTAAAATGCTTGGAAAAGAAATGGGGAAAAACAAAAAAATGAAATATAAATTTATTGCTAAAAGGTATTGGAACTTCAAAGAAGACTCACTTAGTAAAATCAATGAGATGGTAAAAGGATACAAAAATATAATTATTTAAGCATAGGAAACCCTGATTATCCTGTTGATTCATCAATTATAGAAAACATGAAAATTTTTAAGCAATAAAACAGAATATATCAATTAAGACCTATAAATGGAATCTAATTATGCTTGTATATCTTTTCATGATGCTACTTTAAATACGTATTATGAGACTTTAACAGGATGTATTTCTTCTCCTTTAAAATTACTTTATTAATCTTTATGTGAAATTAAACTGTTATATTTAAGAAAATTTATCTGATTATAAAGTTTTAAAATGTTGCGATTTCAAAAATAATAGCATCAGTAAATACAGAGTCAATATCTTTAATGATAGATATAAATAGCCTTTTTAAGAACTATCCAAACAAACTACCTAAAACATATTATGCAAAAGCAATTGTTATAGTGTATGAGGATTGTAAAAAGAGTGTTTTCATTATAAAATGAATATATTGAATAATAAAATTTAAGTAAATATAACGAGATAAAAAGTGACCTCGGACGAGGCGTATT
>JALNWH010000234.1 GCA_023230985.1 Bacillota bacterium | reverse complement strand
TTACTAATATCTTTAAATAAAAAATCTTCTACATCCAAATTTATTGACAACATAATTTTGCACTACCACCTAAATAAATATATAATATTTATATTCTACATAATAGTTTAAAATCCTTTTATTTGGCGGTTTTTTAAATTAAAAATGTCACTCTGAACCTCTTTACACTGTCACTTTAAGCAAAGAGAAGAGTCTTATGATTCGATGGAAAGATTCTTCGCTAGCGTTCAGAATGACAGCGTAGAAATTGCTGAATGACATTTTTATGGACTATACAGGTTTATTCACAATCTCCTTCGTGTTGGTGTTGGTGGCAAACAGAACCTGTGGATTTCAATTCACCTTTTAGATACAATTCAACGTTTTCTTTTGCATCTCCTTTTGCACCCACAATCACTTCAATATCTTTTTCGTTAAAAATATCAACCGCACCGCCGCCCATGCCCCCGGAAATAATAACCTTAACACCCAAATCATTTAAAAAATTAGGTAGGAAGCCCGGTTTATGTCCCGGATTCGGAACGGATTCACTTTTAACTATCTTACAATCCTCTGTTTCATAAATATTAAAATTTTGACAATGACCAAAATGTTCCGTAACTGAATTTCCTTCGCTTGCCACTGCAATTTTCATGTTTTTATCCCCTTTCTCAATTTAGATTTTTCATAAATTAATTAAAACTATGTTTATCAGTGCAATTCAAAGAGCCGTCGTTTATCACTTTTTTAAAAACAATTCTCGCCGCATCTCCCGCAACGCAATCAATATCGATTATTGTTTGACCATTATTTACAGCTTTGACCGCTTCTTTATCATAAGGGATTTTCCCGGCCATTAGCAAATCATTTTTTTCACAAAACTCTTCAATTCTTTTTGTATTATCTATATTAGTATCATACTTATTGATACAAACTGCAATTTTCACCTGAAAGTTATTCGCAGTTTTTATTATTCTCTCCATATCGCTTATTCCTGATATAGACGGTTCTGTAACAATTAAAACCATATCTACTCCGCTTAAAGACGCTATAACAGGACAACCTATACCGGGAGAACCGTCAATGATTGCAAAATCAATATCTTCCGCCGCTGATTTAAGGCGCTTTTTAACATCACTGACTAATAATCCCGAGTTCCCACTGCCCATTTTTAATTGAGCAGTAGAGAAAATGCTTTCCCCTTTATACAGCATTAACTCCCCTGCCACGGCAGGTACCATAGTTACCGCATCTACAGGACATACATTTTCACAAACACTGCAACCCTCACACCCAAAATAATCTACCTTATAATTATTATCTGCACCGTCTATATAAATGGCATTAAAGCGACATTTTTGTCTGCATAAATCACATTTAGTGCATAAATCCGTATCTATTACCGCCTTGTCCATTCCGTAGTAATCCTTTATTTCCGGTTCGGCGGGCTGGCTCATAACCAAATGTAAATTAGGTGCATCTACATCGCAATCTGCATAGGCTCTAGCCTTAGAAAGCTTTATAAAAGCGCTTGCTATAGTGGTTTTACCTGTACCGCCTTTACCACTAAGGATTAACAGCTGCTTCATGCTGCACCTCCTCAACTATTTTTCCAAGTATTTCTGAAAACATTTTTTTATATTTTTGTCTTTCCCTTGCCGCTATTAAGGCATTAGAGTTTAGCGTGCCAAGTTCACTATCAAAGAGAATCTTATACAGTATCTTTATATTATTTTTTATGCAAAATTCTTCTGCGGGATTTTCACCATCCAGACACTTATTCAGTATTACACCATGAGGTTTATTAAACAACTTCACAAGTTCATATACCATGCTGAGATTATGAACACCAAATACGGTAGGTTCTGCTATCAAAACACAATAATCCGCATCTTTTATGCTTTCCATAACGATGCATGCACTTCCCGGCGGGCAATCAATTATTGTTTTTTGGCTATCCTCGGGTTCTTTACTTAGAAGCTTATCAATGATAGGGATTCCTGAAGCTTCACCTATATTTAAAATGCCGCTCAATACATTAACATTTTGTGAAACACCTTTTTGCACTTCACCGATTATCTTATCTTTTTCCGTCAGCGCTTTTTCCGGGCAGATTAATACACACCCGCCGCATGAGTGGCAAATATTGTCGAATACCATAAGATTATTATTAATATAAGCCAATGCATTAAATTTACAAAATTCAACGCATTTTTGGCATCCATTACAAAGCCCCCTATCTACAACGGGTATTTTAACAGTTACTTTTTCTTTTATTACTCTTTTTGGCTTTAGAAAAAGATGGCCGTTGGGCTCTTCCACATCACAATCAATATAAGTTGCATTATCTCCTGCCACTGCCATATTAACAGATAAAAGTGTTTTTCCAGTGCCGCCTTTGCCGCTTAGCACAGCAATCTTCATCCTATCTGCCTCCATGATCATGAAGCCCGGGATGTATATCCATAAGCAGCGACAATTTACCTTCATTAAAAGCTTTTATATTATCTTCAATGGAATCACCTTTAGTTTTATAAAGCTTGATATTTGCTATT
>JALNWH010000233.1 GCA_023230985.1 Bacillota bacterium | reverse complement strand
GCATTAATTGCTAAATAGTTCTCCGAACGGTTCTAATATTAGATAGTTTTTGGGGATATTTTTATAAAGAATGCTCACATCGCAAAAAGCTCCTTGCAATTATATGTGGCATTAAATGATATAATATGATATATGCTTGGAATTTATAGGCATTAGCTAACTAAAGATTGAGGGTTTCCTTTGTGTATCTAAAAAGGTTCTTTAATATAAACACCGGTAGAACATATCTTTCTATTGCTAAAAAGTATAGAAATCCCGGGACCGGCATTTCAACTGACCGTAATATAAAATCATTAGGTTATTTAGATGTTTTAGAAAAAGAATATGATGATCCGGAAGCGCATTTTAAAGAAGTAGCACGTAAAATGACTGTAGAAGAAAAGTTTGAGAATAAAATAACTTTATCTTTTAATATGGATGAAAAGCTTGCTCCTAATACAGATAATGATAAAAACTTCGGTTATGCCGCCATATTAAAGGTTTATCATGAACTTTCATGACAGGTTTTTAAAGAATAAATCCCGTCATGAAAGTTTTAGGTATAATACTAATTCCATTATGATTCTGCTTGTTATTTCAAGAATACTTTCTCCCGGCTCTAGGGCAAAAGCATGAATACATTTTCTTACAAGACTCTTCTCCAAGAGCTTTTTAAAAATGCCGTTTCATCATTAGTATTTTGGAAGGCCTTGCTTTTGTAAGAATTATATTCCGGTACTACCATTAATTGGTAATAAAATTCTCCGGAATATTCCTGTTCTTGCTTTTATCTTTTTTAACAACTAGGTAGTCCGGTCAAGGATATACCCTGTATCTAATATGTTTATTGCTTTTATCTAAAATTAATTGTAAATATATAATCAAGATAGTCTTGTTTTAGAGAAGCTAAAAACCTTCTGGATCTCAAACTTCTTTTGGGGGTATCTCTCCTGATCCTTTTTTACCATGTTCATAGCCACTCTCTTTAACAATGCAAGGTTTTGCGGGGCTTTGCCTGACCTAGTCCTATTAGCATCCTCACGAAATGTAACGTCCAGACTCCAATGCATGCTCTCAACACCCCAGTGCAGTCTTACACCTCTTGCATAATCTTCTACCGTATTGACACTCCCTAGATGATATGCCCGTTCCTCAGTTACTTTACCTTTTGTCTCACATCTACGTATGACCATTCCTATCTCCGTATGCTTTGCCCAATCTTTTCGTGCATCCATCCAGCTTATATCTGTAGAATAATAGTACAGCCGCTCTTCTATACGCCCATGACCTTTTCCTATGGTGCGAAAATGGCCTATTTTTTATCACCAAAGTTATTCTGCTCCGCATCTTTGAAATACGCTTCCACTTCTTCATATAGCAGATGATGGTTTTGTTTTAAAGATAAAACATAATCAGCTTTCGTATCTTTTACTATTTTCGTCGCAATATCCTTTTGGCATCCCATTGCATCAATGGTAACAATTGCACCCTTGATAAACAGCATATCTAAAAGCTCAGGAATTGCAGTAATTTCATTACTTTTTTCATCTGTCTTAACCTGTGCTAAAACCATCTTATTCTCACTGCACCAAGCGCTGACAATATGAACAGTTTTCTTACCGGATCCCTCGTCTGAAGTTCCACACATGATCTTACCATCTATGGCAACTACTATCCCTTCTTTTATCCTAGTAACTTCTCTCATCCATTCTACAAAGCATATCTCAAACTGTTTAGGATCTATGATGTCAAATACACCATATCAAGCCATTCATTGCAGTAACAAATACTTGATGCCACTGCGATAAAAAGAACATCTATTAATTTGTGCTGAACTTTACCTTCTTGCCTTGAATCATAAATTATCATAAAGTGATCAAAAAAGCTCCCTTTGTATAGTTTCTTGCCCATATTAGTATAACCTCACTTTTCTATTTCTATGGACAATAGCTTACTACAAAAGCTTTTATATGTGGATGCACAAATTATTCCTCAGTAAAATGTTCCTTCATGCTTTTACCGTGAGTTATTAGGCCACCTTGCTATTACAACCACTATTCTGGACAGAATAGTCCATAAGTGTGAAGTCGTTCATTTATCCGGAGATAGCTATAGGCTGAAACATAGAGCTTCCATATTTGGAGATAATTAGGTGTAAAATCTTATTTATCAAATTTCGTAAATACTACTTGACGTTCACAGCTCTCTTTAATTTTTGATTTTTCATACTCTATATAGAATAAAGTCCATATTTAAAAAGTTCTTATTATTTACTCACAAAACTATATGCCTTTTTCTTTTTTGAACTTTTATTAATAAATATTACTTTTAAAGCAAATTTTTGTCTTTATCAAAATCTCGTTTATTAAATTTACTTTAATAGCAAGCTGATTTCTTAAATTTTCAATATTTTTCATTTTTATTCGAGTAATAGGACCGGTAATGCTAACAGCAGCGCCTATTAGTCCATTGTGATTTTTTAACGGCTTAGCTATGCAAAACAAACCGTATTCGTACTCTTCGTTATCGTAAGAAACCTCATCTTGCAATATTTTTTCTTTTTCCTTTTTAAAATCCTCATAGCTTATTAT
>JALNWH010000232.1 GCA_023230985.1 Bacillota bacterium | reverse complement strand
GTTTTGTTGCCCTGTTGGGCCTTAAGAAGGTTCCAGAAGTACATGCCGATAATGACGGCGAAAAACACCTGAATAAAAGTTACGAAGCTGCCCAAACCAAAAAACTCCACGCCATTGCCTCCTTGTATACGTTACCTAAAATCAAAAGGTGTGTCCTCTTTCCGAATCGTCTCAATGATTGCAGAAAGGAATATTTGAATCAGGTTTATTCAGTACTATTATTGCTAACTTTTGCATAATTTATCCCGTTTGCGGAGATAAAAAACGTTTAGGCACAGAGTGCGTAAACGTCTTGGTATTATCACCCGGTTATTTATAATGTAGTATGATAAAAACGTCCTAAAATATTTTTTATACTTTTTTCAATAAGGTGAAAGAAAAACGATGCCAACGTCGTCTAAAGGATAGAGGCGGAGATGCGCCGGGACGGACCCAAGGCGGAATACAACCACACTGTGGGCGAAGGTAAGGGGATGGCCGGTAGGTACCGGCTCGGTGCAGATAATTGTGCAGTAAATATAAAAAAGTGCCATATCCTTTCATATTTAAAGAAAAGGCGCAAGCAAGCTGTAACAAAGCTTCTTGCGCTTTTCGTTTATGATGCGATAAAAATTCCTGAAACTAAAGCCCTTTTTAATGCCCGGCATACAGAGAAAAAGATAAATCTCAGCCATTATGTTTATATATAGCCATGATTAGTTTGGTGGTTAATTAATATAAATTTTAGCTATAATAACAATTATTTTTCATGGTTATACCGTTAACTCAGTAAGTAGTACAGCGTCGTGTCATTGCTATGAATACAACGAATCTGTCATTCTGAGCGCAGCGAAGAATCTTAAAGCCCAGATCCTTCGCTACGCTCAGGATGACAAGCTTAATCTGCAAAGTGAGTAATTTTGTCAATTATAAATAGCACAACCGGTAAGTTGTATTCGTTTATCGTGGTGCGGGTACGCGTGATAATTCTGAACGAAGTGAAGAATCTAGATCCTTCGCTAACGCTCTTAGATGACAGCTTGACCCCGCAATGCACAATTGTTTATTAAAAATGTTTATCTCATCGATGGGGATTACTGAGTAAAGGGAATAATTATGTTATTTTTTTATGCTCTTAAGTATATATAATAATTTATCATCAAAAAATAAAACAAACTAAAGAGGTGTTGATATGCTAGATACCGTTGATATTTTATCAAACATAAAAAAAATAACTGCCATAGGGCAATCTACAGGAGATAAACAAATAAGTATTAATGTTTCCGATGTTTGGAGCGGATGGGATTTGCTTGTAGCAAAATATGATTTAATAGAAATTATTAATGTGCTAGGTAATTTTGCCAAAGATGATGACTTAAAATTAATTATCAAAGATATTTTAAAGCTTATTGAACAAGGGGCAGCTAAAATAGAAAAAAATATGGCTGAATTTGCCATCCCATTACCCCCAAGACCTCGACAAGGTTCATATAGTTCAACAAGCCTTGAGACTATTTCGGATAAATATATTTTTGTCCGTTTATTTAGAGAACTTAAAAGCCTTTGCCCTATTATTCTGACAGGCTGTTTAAATAGTACCTCACCGGTGCCAGTAAAATTTTTCAAAGATCATCTTATTGATAACATTACCATAATTAATAATATTTCAGTATACGGTGAGCTTAAGGGGTATTTAGAAGAAATACCTGCTTATATGCCATCATAAAATAATTTTATGAGGTGCTGAATAAATGAAGACAATTGGTCTTTATCAAAGAATAAGTGAATTTGGCAAGTCCACTAGAGACAAGCAAACGGAAATAAGTGTTGCTGAAGTATGGCATCTTCATGAACATATATCTTTGCGATATGAAGTATTGGAAACAACAAACGTTTTAAGAAGTTTTATTAAAAGTAAAGACTTAAAGCTCATAGTAGCTAAAGGCACCAAGGTTCTTCAGGAACAAATTAAGGATATGGAAAAAATAATCAAAGAATATGGCATCCCCATCCCTGCCAGGCCACCTTTTGATTCAAAATCCATTTCCAGAATTGAAGTTATCAATGATAGGTATATATTTAGACGCATATTCAGAGGTATTCAAACCTTTATAGAACATCATGCCGCAGCTTTCATACAAAGCACTTCACCAAAGCTTAGAGAACAATTTAAAAAATTTCTATTTAAAGAGTTGGAATTATACGATATGCTTATGGAGTACGGCAAACAAAAAGGCTTTTTATTCGTACCGCCTATGTACAGAGAATAGTTAATTCTATATACTGCGAGCATAAGCAAAGCGCCACACACCGACAAGGTGGTGTGGCGCTTTTGGGGTTTAAACCGGGTACTAACTTAAAAGTTTTTGCAGCCAATTTTTATCCCGTTCCTCCGGGGGGATGTACCGCACGGTTTCCGCCGCCAGGCGGGCAAAATTATTGTTTACAGTGTTGCTGAACTTCACCGGTGCGGGAAGTTGACCGGATACCTCCATGGCTTGCGCCAGGGCGCCAAATGTTTTTTCGTCGAGTCCTGACTGGGGTTGCCACATGCCCATGGCCACGTATTTTTCAAGCAATGTTTCAGTTTCATG
>JALNWH010000231.1 GCA_023230985.1 Bacillota bacterium | reverse complement strand
TACAGTTTTAACTTCTTTTTTTGCTTTGTCTCTATTAGCAAATATCCTTATACCTTCTAATAAATATACTAAAAATATAAGAACTGTAAATACTATTCCCATACCGATTAATGTAACTATTAAACCGTAACCGAACTGTTCCATTCCTTTCATTTGCTTCACCCTTTCTTATACGGGTAGATTACCGTGTTTTTTCATCGGTCTGGTTTCACGTTTGCTTTCCAACATATCAAATGCAGAAATAAGTCGTTGTCTTGTTAGTGCCGGTTCAATCACATCATCTACATATCCTCTTTCTGCTGCAACATATGGATTTGCAAACTTATCCTTGTACTCTTGAATTTTCTCGTTTCTTACTGCAACCGGATCATCTGCAGATTCAATTTCCTTTTTAAATATTATATTAGCTGCTCCATCAGGTCCCATTACAGCTATTTCAGCTGTCGGCCATGCAAATACTTGATCTGCGCCCATATCTCTGCTACACATTGCCAGATATGCTCCGCCATATGATTTTCTAACTATAAGTGTAACTTTTGGCACAGTAGCTTCACTATATGCATAAAGCATTTTTGCGCCATGTCTGATTATTCCGCCATGCTCTTGATTTGTACCCGGCAAAAAGCCCGGAACGTCCACTAATGTAAGTACAGGTATATTAAAAGCATCACAGGTTCTTATAAATCTTCCTCCTTTGTCGGAAGCATTGATATCAAGACATCCTGCTAACACTTTAGGTTGATTTGCTATTATACCGATAGATTTTCCGTTTAGTCTTACAAATCCTGTTATTATATTCATGGCATAATAAGGTTGTACTTCCATAAAGTCACCATTATCGGCTATCGCTCTTATTACCTCTTTCATATCATAGGCTTTATTCGGATTATCCGGCACAATTTCATTAAGCATATCTTCGATTCTATTTAAGTCATCATCACACTCAAATACAGGAACTCCTTCCATGTTATTAGAAGGCAGAAAGCTTAGTAATCTTTTTATTTCATTTATACATTCTTCCTCATTATCGTTTATAAAGTGGGCTACTCCGCTTATTTGATTATGAGTCATTGCACCGCCTAGTTCTTCAAAGGTAACATCTTCTCCGGTTACCGCCTTAATAACTTGCGGTCCGGTAATAAACATTTGACTGGTTTTATCAACCATGAACACAAAATCAGTTAAAGCCGGAGAATAAACTGCGCCACCTGCACAAGGGCCCATCACTACAGATATTTGAGGGATTACACCTGATGCTATAGTATTCCTATAAAATATATTTCCGTAACCGGAAAGTGCATCTACACCTTCTTGTATTCTTGCTCCACCTGAATCATTAATACCAACAAGAGGTGCCCCCATTTTTAGCGCCATGTCCATTACTTTGCATATCTTCTTCGCATGCATCTCTCCTAAAGAACCGCCAATAACAGTAAAATCCTGTGCAAATGCATAAACCAGCTTTCCATCAACGGTACCATAGCCTGTTACGACACCTTCTCCAGGGGCTTCTACATCTTTCATACCCAACTCTGTACAACGATGCTTAACAAATGCATCAATTTCCACAAAACTGTTTTCATCAAAAAGCAGCGCTAACCTTTCCCTAGCAGTTAACTTGCCTGCCTCATGTTGCCTCTTTATTCTTTTTTCTCCACCGCCTTGAGAAACAGTCTGCCTTAAATCTTGAAGTTCTCTGATTTTATCTGTTGCCATATTACCACTCCCTATCCTTTCCTTTCACATAACTCTATTAAAACGCCATTTGTGCTTTTGGGATGTAAAAAAGCAATTCTTGCACCACCGGCGCCATATCTAGGTTTTTCATCTATGAGTCTAATTCCTTTTTCTTTTGCTTCTGCCAATGCTTTATCAATATCTTCTACTCTTACTGCAATATGCTGTATTCCTTGTCCCTTTTTTTCAATAAATTTTTCAATAGGACTATCTGGAGACGTAGCTTCCAGCAATTCAATTTCTGTATCTCCCAAAGGTAGGAAAGCTACTTTAACTTTTTGTTCATCTACAATTTCTATTCCTTGAAGCTTTAAACCGAGGATATCTTCGTAAAATTTAACAGATTCCTCTAAATTACTTACAGCAATCCCTATGTGGTCTAATTTGCTAACCATCTATACTCCCCTCCTTGTTACTTATTATATTTGAAAGCTCCAATGCAGCAGAGTAAGTGTCTTTAGTTTTATTGTAGACTTCCATTATAAGTGTAGACACATAATCTGTGCTACGCTGTAGTTTAATTATTTTACCCATTAAATTTTCTTTAAATATGCCTAATATCTCTTCTTCAATTGCCTTTTTTCTTCTTTGTTCAAATTTTCCTACTCTCTTCATATAAATATGGTGATCTTCAATATCCCCATATAATTCTTCAATTCCAATATTATCTATTGCAATAATATTTTTAACAGGTGGCCTATAATTTTCACTATTATTTAAATCCAACATCATCTCTATCTCTGTAACTGTTCTTTCTGCACCATCCCTGTCAGATTTATTTACTGCAAATATATCTCCTATTTCCATAATACCGGCTTTTATCGCTTGTATATCATC
>JALNWH010000052.1 GCA_023230985.1 Bacillota bacterium | reverse complement strand
AGTTTCACGAGTTATTCCCCTTAATAATACACCGACATTATCGCCAGCTTCTGCTTGATCAAGTAATTTTCTAAACATTTCAACTCCAGTAACAACTGTTGTCATTGTTGGACGAATACCTACGATTTCAACGCTTTCGCCTACTTTAACAGTTCCTCGTTCAACTCTTCCTGTTGCAACAGTTCCCCGTCCAGTAATTGTGAATACGTCTTCAACAGGCATTAAAAATGGTTTGTCTGTTTCGCGCATTGGTTCTGGAATATAATCATCAACAACTGCCATTAATTCATGAATTTTTTCTTCAGCAGCAGCATCGCCTTCCATTGCTTTTAAAGCTGATCCACGAATAACTGGGATATCATCACCAGGGAATTCGTATTCACTTAACAATTCACGAACTTCCATTTCCACTAAATCTAATAATTCTTCATCATCTACCATATCACATTTGTTTAAGAAAACAACTAAGCGAGGTACACCAACTTGACGACTTAAAAGAATATGTTCGCGAGTTTGCGCCATTGGACCATCATTTGCTGCAACAACTAAAATTGCTCCGTCCATTTGCGCTGCTCCAGTAATCATGTTCTTAACATAGTCAGCATGTCCTGGACAGTCAACGTGGGCATAGTGACGATTATCTGTTTCATATTCTACATGGAAGGTATTGATTGTTATTCCTCTAGCCTTCTCTTCAGGAGCCTTATCAATTTGGTCATAATCTAAAACCTTGGCATGGCCTGCTTTTGCTAAAACTTTTGTAATGGCGGATGTTAAAGTAGTTTTCCCGTGGTCAACGTGGCCAATTGTGCCGATGTTAACGTGGGGTTTCGTACGTTCAAATTTCTGTTTTGCCATTTATATAATTCCTCCTAATTTTATTTATCTATATTTTATAATATTTCATTTTTAAATGCAAGTATTAAATGTTACAAATTAAATTTGCTTCATTAAAATTGTTTCAGTAATTGATTTCGGACATTCTTCATAATTATTAAAGCGCATTGAATAATTACCACGTCCTTGCGTATTACTTCTTAAGGCTGTTGCATAGCCAAACATTTCAGCAAGAGGTACATAACCTTTGACTACTTGTGCCCCTGCTCTGACTTCCATACCTTCAATTTTTCCTCGCCTTGAGTTAATATCCCCCATTACATCACCTAAGTATTCTTCCGGTATTGTCGCTTCAACTTTTACAATTGGTTCTAAAAGTATAGGTGATGCTTTTCTCATTGCGTCTTTAAAAGCCATTGATGCCGCTATTTTAAAAGCCATCTCAGAAGAATCTACTTCATGGTAGGATCCGTCAAGTAAAGTTACTTTGATATCAATAACCTTATAGCCGCCTAAGACCCCATTTTGCAATGCTTCTTCCACACCTTCTTTAACTGAAGGTATGAAATCTTTAGGAATAACTCCGCCAACTATTTTATTTACAAATTCAAAGCCTTCACCCGGTTTTTTTGGTTCAATTTCAATCCATACATGACCATACTGCCCTTTACCGCCTGATTGCCTGATAAATCTTCCCTCTGCCTTGACTTTACTTTTTATAGTTTCTTTATAAGCTACTTGGGGTTTTCCCACATTAGCATCAACCCTATATTCCCTTAGCATCCTATTAACAATTACTTCAAGGTGCAGTTCACCCATTCCGGCTATGATTGTCTGACCGGTTTCCTCATTTGTATAGGTTCTGAAAGTTGGGTCTTCTTCTGATAATTTTGACAAAGCAATACCCATCTTTTCCTGTCCTGCTTTTGTTTTAGGCTCTATAGCTACAGAAATAACAGGTTCGGGAAACTGCATTGACTCTAGAATTATCTGATTGTTTTCTGAGCAAAGCGTATCTCCCGTTGTAGTGTTTCTCAACCCTACAACAGCAGCAATATCTCCTGTATGCACTTCTTTTATTTCTTCCCTGTGGTTTGCGTGCATTTGAAGTATCCTGCCCAGCCTTTCTTTCTTGCCTTTCGTAGAATTATATACATAGGAACCTGCTTGCAATTTTCCTGAATATACTCTAAAAAAAGCCAGTTTCCCTACATATGAATCCACCATAATCTTAAAAGCTAAGGCAGCAAATGGTTCCTCATCTGATGCCTGCCTTATAAGTTTATCTGATCCATCAATAGATAATCCTTCTATAGGCGGAATATCCAATGGGGAAGGTAAATAATCAACTACGGCATCCATAACCAACTGTACGCCCTTGTTTTTATATGAAGATCCACATAAAACCGGTGTGAGTTGGTTTTCTATTGTTCCTTTTCTCAAAGCTCTTTTTATACAATCTTCTTCTATTTCTTCACCTTCAAGATATTTCATCATTAGCTCTTCATCATGTTCAGAAGCAGATTCTATCATACTATCTCTGTACTCATTTGCTAAACCTAAAATATCTTGTGGTATATCTGTTTCTTCTATTTCTTGTCCCATGTCATCTTTATAGATTTCAGCTTTCATTTTAATAAGATCAACTATACCAATAAAACTGTCTTCTTTTCCTATGGGTAATTGTACGGGTACAGCATTAGTCATAAGTCTTTCCCTTAACATTTTTACGGTTCTTAAAAAGTCAGCACCCATAATATCCATTTTATTAACATATGCAATTCTTGGTACTTTATACTTATCAGCCTGACGCCATACAGTTTCTGATTGGGGTTCAACACCGCCTTTTGCACAAAATACCGCAACTGCACCGTCGAGAACACGCAACGACCTCTCTACTTCAACTGTAAAGTCCACGTGCCCTGGCGTGTCTATTATGTTTATTCTATGATTTTTCCATTCAGCAGTAGTTGCAGCCGATGTAATGGTTATTCCTCTTTCTTGCTCTTGCTCCATCCAATCCATGGTAGCAGAACCTTCATGAGTTTCACCGACTTTGTGAGTCCTACCCGTATAGTATAATATCCTTTCCGTCGTCGTGGTTTTCCCTGCATCTATATGAGCCATTATTCCAATATTTCTCGTTTTTTCTAGTTGTAACTGCCTAGGCACTATAATCCCCCTCTCTGTAGAAAAAATCATTTTTGTCTATTCTCAATAAGTTAAACATATGCATTATTTCAAACTCCAAAATTACCATCTATAATGAGCAAATGCCTTATTTGCTTCAGCCATTTTATGTGTATCCTCTCTCTTTTTAATACTGGAACCTACATTATTTGCAGCATCCATTATTTCTCCGGCAAGTCTTTCTCTCATAGTCTTTTCGTTTCTTTTTCTTGAAAAATCAACTAACCATCTCATTCCTAGTGCTTGGCGTCTGTCAGCTCTGACTTCTATAGGCACTTGATATGTTGCTCCACCAATTCGCCTTGCCTTTACTTCTAAAACAGGCATAACATTATTCATTGCTGCTTCAAATACTTCTAATGGGTCCTTTCCTGTTTTATCTTTTATGATATCAAAAGCACCATATACAATTTTTTGTGAAATGCCTTTCTTACCGTCAAGCATTATATGATTGATAAGTTTTGAAACTATCTTGTCATTATATAGTGGATCTGATAATACCTCTCTCTTTGGAATAAATCCTTTTCTTGGCACTTTTCTTCCCTCCTAACAAATAAATTTTCATCGGTACTCGGCATTATTTAATATAATACCGTCGTGCATAATATATTTCTACACGTTATAGCGTGATAAATACCAGCACTTATTATTTTTTTGGCCTTTTGGCACCGTATTTTGATCTGCTTTGTTTTCTGTCAGTTACTCCGGCTGTATCCAGTGTTCCTCTAATAATATGGTACCTTACGCCGGGCAAATCCTTAACTCTGCCGCCTCTAATAAGGACAACGGAGTGCTCTTGCAAATTATGTCCTATCCCCGGAATATACCCGGAAACCTCCATCCCATTTGTTAACCTTACTCTGGCGATTTTCCTTAAAGCAGAATTAGGCTTCTTAGGAGTTGTAGTTTTAACTACTGTACATACACCTCTTCTTTGAGGACACTCCATAAGTGCAGGAGAATCGGATTTATAAGTAACCTCCTGTCTGCCTTTTCTTACTAATTGATTAATGGTTGGCATTATATTCACCTCCTTCTTTATATTTCTATTATATATACTTAAATATACCCCTTACTTGAAGGGGTATATTTAGCTTTTTAATAATGATGCTGTTGAAGCCTTAACCTCAATTCCACATGCCTCCCCAAGTTCTTTCATAGTATTAACATATACAATTTCCAAATCCTTATCTTCACAAGCTTTTAAAATATTGTTTTTTATAAAATTATCCGCATCATTCGCAATATATACTTTACAGACTTTGTTTTCTTTTACAGCTTTTATTGTTTGTTTTAACCCTATTATCCTTTTTTTTGAGGATTTCAATCCATCCATATAATACCTCCCTCTTGAAAAGAATATTGGTTTTTGCACACTTGATTATTTTATCATTTATTCTAATTCATTGTCAACACTAAGTTTTTCACCCGCTACCAGTGTATCTTGATTATCAATTATTCCTATCATTTCATTGTCAATTAAATCTTCTGTTTGGTTTTCCGGTATCTCAACGGGTTCTATAATTATTTCTGAGGGTTTTATACCAACATCTTTGTACCTTTTCATTCCGGTGCCGGCAGGTATAAGCTTTCCGATGATAACATTCTCTTTAAGTCCTACCAAAGGATCTTCTTTCCCTTTTATTGCTCCTTCTGTTAGTACTCGAGTTGTTTCTTGGAAGGATGCAGCTGAAAGGAATGAATCAGTAGCTAAGGAAGCTTTTGTAATACCCAAAAGCACTCTTTTCCCTGAAGCTTTTTTGCCGCCTTCTTCGGTAATTTTCCTGTTTTCTTCTTCATACTTAAAAATATCAAACAATCCACCGGGCAGCAAATCGGTGTCACCTGCGTCATCAATTTTTACTTTCCTGAGCATTTGTCTGACTATTACTTCTATGTGCTTATCTGATATATCGACTCCTTGAAGCCTATAAACTCTCTGGACTTCTTGTAGTAAATAAGTCTGTACTCCGACTACTCCCTTTATTTTTAATATATCGTGGGGATTTACGGAACCTTCTGTTATCTCATCACCGGCTTCAATAAGCTCACCTTCAGAAACCTTTATCCTCGAACCGTAAGGTATTCCATAAGTCCTGCTTTCACCATCTTCTCCCATCACAATAACTTCTTTTTTCTTTTTATTTGTGTCGTTTATTTTTACAGTACCGGATATTTCTGATATAGTTGCCAAACCTTTGGGTTTCCTTGCTTCAAATAATTCTTCAACTCTTGGAAGACCCTGAGTAATATCATCTCCCTCAACATAAGCACCCCCTGTATGGAAAGTCCTCATGGTAAGCTGAGTTCCCGGCTCTCCGATAGATTGGGCTGCAATTATTCCCACTGCTTCCCCAATGTTTACCATATCTCCTACAGCCAAATTAACACCATAACATTTTGCACATACTCCATGCCTTGATCTGCAGTTTAATATGGAGCGAATATATACTTTCTTTATGCCGGCTTTTACAATTTCTTCGGCTGTCTCATCAGTAATCAATACATCTTTTTTAGCTATTATTTGCTTTGTTTTTGAATCAATGACATCATCTATAGGAAATCTTCCTACCAGTCTGTCTTCAAGTTTTTCAATAATTTCATTCCCGTCTTTAATTTCTGATACCCAAAGTCCTTCCTCGGTTCCACAATCATATTCTCGGACTATTACATCTTGGCTAACATCAACCAGACGTCTTGTTAAATATCCGGAATCCGCAGTTCTAAGTGCAGTATCAGCAAGACCTTTTCTTGCTCCGTGAGTTGATATAAAGAACTCCAGTACATTTAATCCTTCTCTAAAATTTGCTCTAATAGGTATTTCAATAATCATTCCTGAGGTGTTCGCCATAAGTCCTCTCATACCGGCTAACTGTCTTATCTGGTTAACACTTCCTCTGGCCCCTGAGTTCGCCATCATAAAGACAGGGTTTAATCTATCTAAATCTTTCATTAAAGCGCTGGTAATATCTTCGGTGGCATCTTGCCATGTCTCTATGACTCTTTCATATCTTTCGTTATCTGAAATAAGCCCTCTTCTGAACATTTTCTCAATATTATCAATCTTAGAATCAGATTCCGACAGCAATGTTTTTTTAGCCTCCGGTATAGCTATATCTGTAACACCAATAGTAACGGCTCCTTTAGTTGCATAATGAAATCCGATACTTTTTATTTCATCTAAAACTAGCGAAGTTGCAGTTGAACCGTGTTTTCTATAACATTTATCAACTATTTCACCTAGCATTTTTTTATCTATAGGTCTTATATCTCCATCTTCATCTCTCGGATCATATTCAAGAGTAAATATATTTTCCTCTTTTGTTCTATCAACAAAACCAATATCCTGCGGAACAGAATTATTAAATATAAATCTACCTACTGTATTCTCTATAATTTTGGATTTTATTTCATTGTTAAATTCTTTTTTCATTCTAATTTTTACTTTTGCATGAAGGCCTACTTCTCCTAGTTGATATGCCATAAGCATTTCATCATAATTAGAGAAAACCTTACCTTCGCCTTTTTCATCGGCAACATGAATAGTCAAATAATATATTCCCATAACCATATCTTGTGTCGGACTTACTACAGGCCTACCATCCTTTGGTGCTAATATATTATTTGAAGAAAGCATAAGGAACCTTGCCTCTGCTTGAGCTTCAACAGATAAAGGTACGTGAACAGCCATCTGGTCTCCATCAAAGTCCGCATTATAAGCGGTACAAACAAGAGGGTGAAGCTTTAAAGCTCTGCCTTCTACTAAAACGGGTTCAAAGGCTTGTATTCCCAGTCTATGCAAGGTTGGCGCACGATTTAAAAGTACAGGGTGTTCTTTTATAACTTCTTCAAGCACGTCCCATACCTCTGTTCTAACCCTTTCAACCATACGCTTTGCACTTTTTATATTATGAGCAAGACCATCCTTAACAAGTTTTTTCATTACAAAAGGTTTAAATAACTCCAATGCCATTTCTTTTGGTAAACCGCATTGATAGAGTTTTAGATCAGGTCCTACAACTATAACGGAACGTCCCGAATAATCAACACGTTTACCTAGTAAATTCTGCCTAAATCTGCCCTGTTTACCTTTTAGCATATCTGATAAAGACTTCAATGGCCTATTCCCCGGTCCTGTAACAGGTCTGCCTCGTCTACCATTATCTATAAGTGCATCTACTGCTTCTTGTAACATTCTTTTTTCATTTCTAACAATTATATCAGGTGCCTGCAAATCTAAAAGCCTTTTCAATCTATTATTTCTATTAATTACCCTGCGATATAAATCATTCAAATCAGATGTTGCAAATCTTCCGCCATCTAACTGAACCATTGGTCTCAAATCCGGAGGTATTACCGGAATAACATCAAGGATCATCCATTCCGGCTTATTCCCTGATTTTCTAAATGCTTCTACAACTTCAAGCCTTCTGACTGTTCTTAATTTTTTTTGACCTGTACTTTCTGTTAAGCCCACTCTTAGCTCTTTTGATAGTGAGTCCAAGTCAACTAATTCCAATAGTTCTTTTACGGCTTCCGCACCCATGCCGACTCTAAATTTTCCATCAAACTGCTCTTTGGCTTCCCTGTATTCTTTTTCGTTTAATAATTGCTTGCATGCCAAGTTAGTATCACCGGGATCAATCACAATATAGGATGCAAAATAAAGCACTTTTTCTAAAGACCGTGGTGACATATCCAGCAAGAGACCCATACGACTAGGTATGCCTTTAAAATACCAGATATGTGAAACCGGGGCAGCTAATTCGATATGTCCTATTCTTTCTCTTCTAACTTTAGCTTTTGTCACTTCAACACCGCATCTATCGCATATAATACCCTTGTACCTTATTCTTTTATACTTGCCGCAATGACATTCCCAGTCCTTTGTAGGTCCAAAAATCCTTTCACAAAATAGACCTTCTTTTTCAGGCTTCAAAGTCCTATAATTGATGGTCTCCGGTTTTTTTACCTCTCCCTTAGACCACTCTCTAATTTTTTCCGGAGAAGCCAATCCAATTTTTAATGATTCGAAGCTATTTAATTCCAACAAGGGCTCTTCTCTCCCTTCCTTTAATAATCTTCTTCGTCTTCAATATTTTCATTTTCTTTATCCTCAAGTTCTTCTTCGTCTTTTATTATCAAGTCATCAATATCTAATTCAAATTCGAGCTCATCTGCATCTTCATTATAGTCATCATAGAGGCTTTCTTTTTCTTCTTCTTTAACTCCTTTATATGGAATATTTGATAAATCCATATCTTCTCTGGTTTCCATTTCGTTACTAATATCTTCTAGATTATCTTCTACAGATTCTTTTATTACAATTTCTTCCTTCTCCTCTGAAAACACTTTTACATCTAAAGCTAAACTTTGTAATTCTTTAATTAATACTTTAAATGCTTCAGGTGCTCCGGGTTCAGGAATATTTTCTCCTTTAACTATTGCTTCGTAAGTTTTTACCCTGCCCACCACATCATCGGATTTAACAGTCAGTATTTCTTGCAATGTATGTGCAGCACCATATGCTTCAAGAGCCCAAACTTCCATCTCACCGAAACGTTGACCTCCAAATTGAGCCTTACCACCTAGAGGTTGTTGGGTAACTAAAGAATAAGGTCCCGTTGATCTGGCATGTATTTTATCGTCTACCAAGTGCAATAGTTTTAAAATATACATATAGCCTACAGCTATTGGTTTATCAAAATATTCTCCTGTTCTGCCGTCTCTTAGTTCAATTTTACCCGTCCCATCCAAAACTATATCGTCCAATGGATTTTCTCCAAAGTCCTTTATTAAACCTTCAATTTTTTGCCTATCGTAGAAATCCGTTTTATTAATCTTCTCTTTAATTACCGTTAATCTATCATCAATTTCAAAAACATTATCTTTTAGACATTCCATTATAATTTTTTTGCTTTCTTCTATGTCAGTTTTGCTATTCTCTATATCTTCAGTTAAGGCTAATTTGTCTTTTATATGTTTAAGTTGTTTTTTTACTTGAATGACTTTATTTGCCATCTCCAGTGTATCCATTATTTCATTTTCGTTGGCTCCGTCAAATACAGGTGTGGAAATCTTCCAACCTAATGCTTTTGCAGCTAAACCAAGGTGTACTTCCAAAACCTGTCCGATGTTCATACGGGACGGTACTCCTAAAGGATTAAGCACTATTTCCAGAGGTGTTCCATTTGGTAAAAACGGCATATCTTCTTCAGGTAATATTCTTGATATGACACCTTTATTACCATGCCTCCCGGCCATTTTATCTCCTACGGAAATTTTTCTTTTTTGTGCAATATATACTCTTACCAGTTGATTTACCCCCGGAGATAGTTCATCTCCATTATCTCTGGTAAATACTTTCACATCTACAACAATTCCAGCTTCTCCATGAGGTACTCTTAAAGAAGTATCTCTGACTTCTCTGGCTTTTTCACCGAAAATCGCACGTAAAAGCCTTTCCTCGGCTGTAAGTTCTGTTTCTCCTTTAGGGGTAACTTTCCCAACAAGAATATCTCCTGTCCTTACTTCCGCTCCTATCCTGATAATACCCCTTTCATCCAGGTCCTTTAATGCATCATCTCCAACATTTGGAATGTCTCGGGTTATCTCTTCAGGACCTAATTTCGTATCTCTGGCTTCCGACTCGTATTCCTCTATGTGTATAGATGTAAACACATCTTCTTTAACCAATTTTTCACTTATCAAAATTGCGTCCTCATAATTGTAACCTTCCCATGCCATAAAACCAATAAGGACATTTCTTCCAAGGGCAATTTCACCTAAATCTGTCGAAGGTCCATTTGCGATAACTTGCCCTTTTTCTATTATTTCACCTTTATTAACAAAAGGTCGCTGGTTTATACATGTACCTTGATTTGATCTTGCAAATTTGGATAGCTTATACTTATCTTTTTGACCATTGCTATTTCTTGCGATTATTTCATTTGCGCTAACTTTTTCAACAACACCTGAATCAGTTGCTTTTATTACTACACCGGAGTCAATTGCCGCTTTATATTCCATCCCTGTTCCGACTATGGCATATTCAGATTTAATCAACGGAACTGCTTGTCGTTGCATATTGGAACCCATAAGTGCGCGGTTAGCATCGTCGTTTTCTAAAAAAGGAATCATGGCAGTAGCAACGGAAACAACCTGTTTTGGGGAAACATCCATATATTCTACTTCAGAAACAGGCACGACAATTATTTCATGTCTAATCCTTGCAGCAACTTTTTTTTCTTTAAAATGACCTTCTGCGTCCAAGGGTTCGTTTGCCTGCGCTACTATATATTCATCTTCTACGTCTGCCGTAACATAAACAATCTCGTTTGTTACTATCTTTTCTCCATTTTCGTCAGCCTTAACAACTCTATATGGAGCTTCAATAAAACCGTATTCGTTTATTCTGGCATAAGTACTTAAGCTTCCAATCAATCCAATATTAGGTCCTTCCGGTGTTTCTATAGGACACATTCTGCTATAGTGAGAATGATGAACGTCTCTAACTTCAAATCCCGCTCTTTCTCTGGATAAACCTCCGGGGCCTAGTGCGGACAATCTTCTCTTATGCGTAAGTTCCGCAAGTGGATTAGTTTGGTCCATGAATTGTGATAATTGGCTGCTCCCAAAAAATTCTTTAATAGATGCTGATACAGGCCTTATATTAATGAGTTGCTGTGGCGTCACCAAATCTATATCCTGAATAGTCATTCTTTCTCTAACAACTCTTTCCATTCTGGATAAGCCAATTCTGAATTGGTTTTGCAGCAGCTCACCTACTGATCTAAGCCTTCTATTTCCCAAATGGTCAATATCGTCAATATTACCTACACCGTAAATTATATTAAGAGCATAAGAAACAGTAGCAACTATATCATCTACCACAATATGCTTAGGTATTAAATCGTAAATTCTATTTTTAATCTCTTCTTTTATATCTTCTTC
This sequence comes from Bacillota bacterium, assembly GCA_023230985.1. Classification (GTDB taxonomy): domain Bacteria; phylum Bacillota; class Clostridia; order Lutisporales; family Lutisporaceae; genus JAAYKT01. Next base: position 1,517 of record JALNWH010000052.1, on the reverse strand, counting down.
AGTTTCGCATTTTTCTAGTATTTCTTTAAGTACGGTAAGGTTTACAAGCTCCTTTATTTCCAAACTTGAAATATCAAAATTTAAATATTTATTTATATCAACAACATTATTGCCAACAATTTTTACAGGTTTTTCTTCTGTAACAACAATAATTTCATTTATTCCTGCATTTTGAATTTCCTGAGCTTTCTCTCTTTTTATTCTTTCACCGGCTTTAGCCAAGACTTCCCCTGTCCTAGGGTCAATAGCATCATCTTGCAGTATTTGGCCGTTTAATCTAGCAGATAAAGAAAGTTTCTTATTAAATTTATATCTACCGACCTTTGCCAAGTCATATCGTTTAGCATCAAAAAATAAAGCATCTAAAAGGGATTTCGCACTTTCTACCGTAGGCGGTTCTCCCGGTCTAAGACGTCTATATACTTCTATTAAGCCTTCTTCAGCACTTTTCGTAACATCTTTTAAAAGTGAAGCTTTTATCCTTTCGTCTTCCCCTAGTAAGCTTTCTATTTGTTGTTCAGTACCAAAGCCAAGAGCTTTTAAAAATACTGTTATAGGAACTTTTCTCGTCCTATCAATTCTAACCCACATAATATCATTTGAATCCATTTCATATTCCAACCAAGCACCTCTATTAGGTATAACTGTCGCTGCATGTAATCTTTTACCGGTTTTATCAATGGATTCATTATAATATACTCCCGGTGATCTCACCAACTGACTTACTATTACTCTTTCTGCACCATTAATGATAAATGTACCTTGATCTGTCATTAGGGGAAAATCACCCATAAAGACTTCTTGTTCTTTAACCTCATTATTGGACTTATTAGCAAGTCTAATCCTCACTTTTAAAGGTGCTGAATACGTAACATCTCTTTCTTTGCATTCTTCCACATTATATTTTGGTTTTCCATCTAAAGAATAATCTACAAATTCGAGAATAAGATTGCCACTGTAATCTGTTATTGGGGATATGTCATTAAAAACCTCCTTTAACCCTTCTTCCAAAAACCAATTATAAGAGTTCTTTTGTACTTCAATAAGATTTGGCATATCCATAACTTCATCGATACTTGAGTAGCTCATCCTTTTGCTTTTACCAAAATAGATCGGATGTATCATAAGTCGCTCACCCCTTAATAAAAAATAAAAATTAAGCTTTTTAACTCTACATAGAAAAAGATGTTTTTATCGAAATAATTCCGATACTATGAAATAGGCTTCTTTATAAAATATTGTCTATTAAAACTCATCCCAACCTATGTATTAATCAAAAGCTTTTATTAAATCATAAACTGTTATGGTTGTATTCAATGATGTATTAATTATATATAACCAATAGTTTAACAATTAAATTTTCTTTTGAAAAATAAAATTTTGCATACCGATTTTAATATTGCCTTTATTAGTTAATTCTATACAATTAAACTATTATTATTTAAATTTAACAATACCAATGCAATTTATAATAATAACACAGGTCTTGTCGCCTGTCAATGAAAAATCACAGCTTT
>JALNWH010000230.1 GCA_023230985.1 Bacillota bacterium | reverse complement strand
CTATAAAGCTTATATATTTGATTAAGAATATTAATAATAACCTAATCTTTGTAATAACCATATTTTGTGTTAGAATTATTTATAGTACGAATTTGGAGATGAAATTATGAAAAAAGAAGCCTTATGGTATGAAAAACTTGATAACAATTTAGTTCACTGCCACCTTTGCCCCCACAATTGTAAAATTGCAGAAAGCAAGAGCGGTATATGTAAAGTACGACAAAATAACAATGGAACTTTATACAGCCTTAATTATAAAAAGGCAACTTCCATAGCGGTTGATCCCATGGAGAAAAAGCCGCTATATCATTTCCACCCCGGCAAGTATGTTTTATCTATCGGCACCTATGGCTGTAACTTTCGATGTGATTTTTGCCAAAACCATGAAATATCGCAAACCACCTTGAATGGTCAAATGTTGGATATTGATGAGTTAATAAAAATATGTAAAAGTAAGCCGAATTGTGTCGGGATTGCTTATACATATAATGAACCGACAATCTGGTATGAATTTGTTTTGGAATGTGCTAAAAAATTTAAAGAAGCCAATTTGGCTAACGTACTGGTAACAAACGGTTATATAAATACAGAGCCCCTAAAAGAGCTCCTCCCATATATTGATGCAATGAACATTGATCTAAAGAGCATGAATAATGAGTTTTATAAAAAGATTTGCGGAGGGAGGCTTGAGCCTATAATAAATACTATTAAGAAGGCAATTAAAAATTGTCATGTTGAAATTACCAGTCTTATAATACCGACAAAAAACGATAGCCTAAAGAACATGGAGGGATTATCAAAATGGATTGCTTCACTGAATCCGAATACCCCACTGCACTTAAGCAGATATTATCCTGCATATAAAATGCAAATTCCCCCTACCGATCCCATGACCCTTTTAGAATTAAAAAACGTAGCTTTGAAACACTTAAAATATGTATATATAGGAAATGTCCCGGGACTTAGATAGTAAAAACTATTATTAGGAGGTATGTGTATGTTCTCAAAGGAAAAGATAGATGAGTTAATAAAAAACCATCCGAAATTAAGCGCCATTATCAACACTGAAGAAACTTTTTGGCAAAATCCCTTATACAACAATTCTGATATCACTGAAATTGAAGGCTTAAAAATTGACAATATTTTGGATGCGGAAAATCGCCTAAAACGTTTTGCCCCATATATAGCAATTGATTTTCCTGAAACTGCCCCGGAAAGAGGAATTATTGAATCTCCTTTAAAAGAAATATCAAATATGAAGATTTCTATAGAAAATTTATTAGATATGTCATTAGAAGGAAAGCTGCTATTGAAATGTGACAGTCATCTCCCTATATCAGGCTCCATAAAAGCAAGAGGTGGGATTTATGAAGTTTTAAAACATGCTGAGGACTTGGCTACAAAAGAAGGTATATTATCTTTAAATGACGATTATTCCATCTTAGCACAGGACAAGTTTAAAAACTTTTTCTCCCAATATAAGATTGTAGTAGGCTCGACAGGTAATCTTGGCCTCAGCATCGGAATTATGAGTGCTATGATGGGTTTCAAAGTTTTTGTGCATATGTCGGCGGATGCAAGACAATGGAAAAAAGACTTGCTGCGTTCAAAAGGTGTAAATGTTATTGAGTATGAGGCAGATTATAGCAAGGCTGTTGAGGAAGGCAGGAAACAGTCGGAAAAAGACCCCAACAGTTATTTTGTTGATGATGAAAATTCAGTTAGCCTTTTTTTAGGTTATGCCGTAGCGGCATTAAGGCTGAAAAAACAGTTAAAAGAAATGAATATCATTGTGGATAACAACCACCCCCTATTTGTATATTTACCCTGCGGTGTGGGAGGAGGTCCCGGTGGTGTCGCTTTCGGTCTTAAACTATTATACGGGGCTAATGTTCATTGCTTTTTCGCCGAGCCCACACATGCTCCATGCATGGTAATTGGTATGATGACTAGGCTTCACAATGAAGTATCGGTGCAAGATTTTGATATTGATAACCTAACAGAAGCCGACGGTTTGGCTGTCGGGAGGGCATCTCGATTTGTAGGAAAAGTAATGGACAGTATATTAAGCGGAATTTTTACGGTACAAGATGATGTGTTGTATAGGTATTTAACTCTTTTAGCCGATACGGAAAATATATATATTGAACCTTCTGCAGCTGCAGGCTTCCCCGGCCTTAAGTGGATTAACAGCACCCCCGAGGGAAAAAAATATATAGAATCAATTAATCTAATAGAAAAAATGAAGAATTCCACTCATATTGTATGGGCAACAGGAGGCAGTATGGTGCCAAGAGATGTAATGCAATCTTATTATAAAAAAGGGCGATAAAGCTCATTCCTTATGCCATGTGTAAATTTTGCATAATGTTCATAGAGAGTTACATAGTAGGCTTAGCACACAGGATATGATTTTGACAGGTCTAACACTCGCCTTTGGAAAAGTCCTAACGGTTTCAAAGGGTCCTCCATGCCCCGAGAAACCTAAGCCGACATCCTGTCGGCTTTACGGACTTTTTAACAAAGGCTTCGCTGAGACCTGTAACCAAAATTCATAAAGTATGCTGCGCCTATCTATGCAACTCTCTCAAAATTGATACTAT
>JALNWH010000229.1 GCA_023230985.1 Bacillota bacterium | reverse complement strand
GATATATTAGATCCGGCGCTTTTAAGACCGGGCAGATTTGATAGACAGATTACTGTAGGCATTCCTGATATAAAGGCTAGAGAAGAAATATTGAAAATACATGCTAGAAATAAGCCCTTAGGTGATAACATAAGCCTTGAAGTGCTGGCCAAGAGTACACCGGGATTTACTCCCGCTGATTTGGAAAACCTGATGAATGAAGCGGCTATTTTGACGGCTAGGAGAAAGAAAAATAGAATAGAGATGCTGGAGCTTGAGGAGGCAACATTACGGGTTATTGCAGGGCCTGAAAAGAGGAGTAAAGTCATTAGCGAACAAGACAGGAAGCTCACTGCCTACCACGAGGCTGGGCATGCTGTTGTGCAAAGATTTATACCCGGTTCGGATCCGGTTCATCAAGTATCAATCATACCGAGAGGCAGAGCAGGCGGCTATACGCTTTCACTTCCCAAACATGATAAGTACTATGTATCTAAACTGGAATTGGAAGATAAGATTGTGATGCTTTTAGGTGGCCGAGTCGCTGAAAAAATGGTACTGGACGATGTTAGCACCGGGGCGAAAAATGACTTGGAAAGAGCAACTGCTATTGCAAGAAAAATGGTTACTGAATATGGTATGAGTGATACCTTGGGACCTATGACCTTTGGGACGGATCATGATGAAGTTTTTATTGGGAGAGATTTGGCTAGAGGTAGAAATTATAGCGAAGAGATAGCAGCTTTAATAGATAAAGAGATTTTCAATATTATTGAAATTGCCTATAAAAAAGCGGAAACAATACTTCGTGAAAATCTAAATAAGCTTCACGATGTGGCAAATGCTTTGCTTGAAAGAGAAAAACTGGACCAATATGAGTTTGAAGAGATATTTGCTAATGCATAGTGGAATGGTTGAAAGGGATGCTTTAAGGCCATTCCTTTTTATTATTAAGGATATGCTAATACGATAGATTCTATTGAACGAAATATGTTAAAAAATTTAATGAGGATAGGTGGTTAGTCAATTGAAAACAGATATACAAATTGCTCAAGATGCTAAAATAAAACCGATAAAAGAAATTGCATCATCAATAGGTGTTTTGGATGAAGAATTAGAGCTATATGGAAACTATAAGACAAAAATTAGTTTTGATATATGGGAAAGGCTAAAGGATGAGAATAAAGGTAAGCTCGTTTTGGTTTCCGCAATCACTCCTACACCTGCCGGTGAGGGCAAATCGACAGTGACTGTTGGTCTTGGCCAGGCATTAGCTAAGCTAGATAAAAAAGCAGCAATAGCAATAAGGGAACCTTCTTTAGGCCCTGTATTTGGTATTAAGGGCGGTGCTGCAGGAGGGGGATATTCCCAAGTTGTACCTATGGAAGACATAAACTTACATTTCACCGGAGATATGCATGCTATAACTACTGCAAATAACTTATTATCAGCGGCTATTGATAATCATATTACACAAGGTAATACTTTAGGTATTGATTCACGCCAAGTGGTATGGAAAAGAGTTATGGATATGAATGATAGAGCATTAAGAGATGTAGTTGTAGGTCTTGGGGGGAAAGCAAATGGTTTTTTAAGACAGGATGGCTTTATGATAACTGTTGCTTCCGAGATTATGGCAATATTGTGTCTATCAAAGGATATTATGGATTTGAAAGAAAGACTTGCAAATATCATTATTGGTTATAGTATGGAAAACAAGCCAATTAAAGCAAAAGATTTAAAAGTACATGGTGCCATGGCTTTATTACTGAAAGATGCAATTAAGCCCAATCTGGTTCAAACTTTAGAAAATACTCCGGCATTTATTCATGGTGGCCCTTTCGCAAACATAGCTCATGGCTGTAACAGTATTGTAGCTACAAATCTAGGGCTTAAGCTTAATGATTATTTAATTACGGAAGCAGGGTTTGGTGCTGACTTGGGAGCTGAAAAGTTTATGAATATCAAGTGCAGATATGCAGGATTAAAACCCTCTGCAGTAGTTTTGGTAGCAACAATCAGAGCGCTTAAAATGCATGGCGGTGTTAAAAAAACCGATTTGGGAGAGGAAAATGTACCGGCTTTAGAAAAAGGTTTTGCAAATCTACAGAAACATATTGAGAATATAAACAAATTTGGTGTTCCCTCAGTGATAGCAATAAATAAATTTATTACGGATACGGATGCAGAGCTTTCAAAACTAATGGAACTTTGTAGATTAGAAGGTGTAGATGCTGCTGTTTGCGAGGTTTGGGAAAAAGGTGGCGAAGGGGGATTAGAACTAGCCGAAAAGGTTATTGAAGCTTGCGAAAAAGACAATAAATTTAATTTTTTATATGATGTAAGTGAGAATATAAAAAATAAAATAGAGAAGATAGCTAAAGAAATATATGGCGCCAAAGGTGTTGTATATACAGGTAAGGCAGACAAGGAGATTAAAAGGCTTGAAGAACTCGGCCTAGACAAATATCCTATCTGTATGGCCAAGACTCAATACTCTCTTACAGATAATCCGGAGGTTTTAGGGAGACCTGAGGATTTCGAGATTACTGTTAAAGAAGTGAGAGTATCAGCCGGTGCAGGCTTTATTGTTGCTTTAACAGGTGATATAATGATAATGCCCGGTTTGCCTAAGGTCCCT
>JALNWH010000228.1 GCA_023230985.1 Bacillota bacterium | reverse complement strand
GATTCCCTGCTTACTGTCAAAGAATCATAGTTTAAGCTTACTTTTCCAATAATTATTTTTCTTTCACTTACAATTTTAGCACGACGTAAGAGTGCTTTGATCCGTAGTATCAGCTCCTCCTCATCCACGGGCTTTACCATATAATCATCCGTTCCTGCAAGAAAACCTTTTCTCTTGTCTTTAATAGTTTCTTTTGCCGTCATCATTAATATAGGAAAATCATACCCGGAGCTCCTAAGCATTTCCGTAAGGCTGTATCCGTCCATTCCGGGCATCATTATATCCGTTATCATAAGGTCAATATGTTGATGTTCTATGATATCCAAAGCTTTCTGTGCATCCGCTGCCGATACCGGAGTGTAACCCTCATCAATTAAAATATCTTCAATCAGTTTTCTTGTATGAAAATCATCTTCAACTATAAGTATGTCAAACATGATAAACCCTCCTTGAAGGACAGCATACCCTTGTAATTTCAACTGAACTTCAACTAAATCGCAGCTTTAGTTGAACATTAGTTGATGTCACTATTATATCATAAGTATATTGCAAATAAGCACATACAATCTGAAGGGAGGACTTAAAGGATTTGTTTAAATCTATTAAGTGGCTATTATTTATTTCCGGAATTTTAATAGTAATAATTGGTATTGCCACACTGTTCACTACCCTTGATAACTTAGCTACTCTTGCTGTTATTATCGGAATACTTATGCTGATATCGGGAATTTCTGAAATAATATCATTTTGTAACAGGGAAAAAGCTTATCGTTCAGATTGGATGCTGGCAAGCGGAATTCTCACCACTCATTTTGCTGTATGGGTATCATACGAAAGTAGAATGGAAGCATTGATTGCAATTCTTCCGTTTGTTCTTGCAGCATGGGCGATTTTGTCAGGCATAATGCGTATTATAGGCTCTATTTCAATAAAATCTGAAGGAATGAATCTATGGGGATGGATTTTGGGATTTAGTATGTTGAGTGTAGTTTTGGGGCTTTTACTTTTATTCTCATCAATCCTTCCGGCATTAATTATATCCTGCTTGATTGGACTTACACTTGTTTCCTATGGGTTAAACAATATCATCATCTTTTTCCGTCTGAAAAGAATTGGAATTCATATTAAAGACCAATCCAACAGATTACATGAAGTAGATATGGAAGGACATTAAAAATGAAACTATTTATAAAAAAGTTCAAAAAAATTGCTTATTGGTTTGTTTTGTTAAGCTTCATTATACCCATCGGGTATCTGGTTTATCGAATTACTATAACAACTAATATAAATATAAAAGAAATTGGATACCGCTCTCGTGCTGATTATTTGCTTATGCTAGTACAATGCCTTCTTGGTGCTATTGTAATCCATGTACCTCACTTTTTAAAAAAGTTTTTTAAGATTGAAGTTTCAACCCCATTATATATTATGTATATCATCTTTTTATACTGTGCGATTTTTCTTGGTGAGGTTCGGAGCTTTTATTATAGAGTCCCCCATTGGGATAAATGGCTTCATGGTTTTAGTGCTGTTATGGCAGGTTTTTTGGGGTTTATTGTTGTGGATACTTTAAACGAGCTTCATCGGGGCATAATACTTTCACCTGTATTTGTAGCAATTTTTGCCTTTTGCTTTGCAGTTTCTATCGGTGTGCTATGGGAAATCTACGAATATACTTTTGATGGTATATTAGGGCTGAATATGCAAAAATTTTTACTGGAGGATGGTACTCCACTAGTTGGTCGATCAGCATTAGACGATACCATGAAGGATATAATCATAGATGTCTGTGGTTCTCTGGTTACAGCTGTAATCGGCTATATCGCAATCAAGTATCGAAAAAATGACGATTCAAAACAAGAAAGGTTAGATATATCAACCAACGAAAATATAACAATGATTGTATAAATGAATTTTCAATCTTTTAATTTGGAAAACAAATCTGAATTTTTCACCGAATAAGGATTTAAATTTTTTAGCTTAGGCGATGGTCTGCTTCCCACTTTACCGCCCCAGTTAACCATAAATGTAATAATTAATCCAATAATCACCCATATGCCAAAAACAATTAAAGATAATATCAAAGGTATTCCAAGCCAAATATGTAGCAACAAAAGTACTATAGCAAAAACAGGCCATTGAAAATTTATGAGCAAGTTTAACAAAAAACAATAAATAGACTGCTGATTGAATTCCTGCCCATCTTTGCTCTCCTTTCTATCGTTTATTTTACTCTTTTTATTTCTACGTGTTAAAACAATTATATCATGGTTAGGAATTTTTTATCCCTGTTTCCCTTCAAAATTTCATCCAATGCTCTCTTATAAAGATGGAAAACTTATCATCGACTTCAAGAGTATGAAAACAGATTTAGGCCAATATTTGTTGATGGAAATAGAAAATTTTTGTGATGAAAAATCAACTAAAACTCTTGCAAGGCAAGGGTTTTAAGACAGTGTGTGGCGGAGAAGGAGGGATTCCCTCCGAGAGCTACCGCTCTCTATCAGGCCGGGGCGGATTATTGCTCCCAAAGGTCGCAATCATTTTTTCCGCCCGTTCTCATCCCTCCTTCCTTTATATAAAAAAATCACCCTATGGGTGATGTTTTTTATAAATGGCGGAGAAGGAGGGATTC
>JALNWH010000227.1 GCA_023230985.1 Bacillota bacterium | reverse complement strand
CTGAATGCATCTAAAAAATTTGATTTTCCTGCTGCATTTGGTCCAACTATAAACATTCTTTCCTGCAAATCTACATCAACTCTTTGAAAATTCTTCCAATTTTGTAATTTTATATGAGATATATACATCTATTCCTCCTTATTATTTACAATTAATTTCTAACATCTATTTTTCCAGTAACAACCTCAGATATTAACGTTGTCTTGTATTCTTTTAGATAATTAACAATATTTTTCTGTTTGCTTATTAATTTATCTATTCCTATTATTTTTATATCTAAATGATTTATGATTGTTTTCTGCTCATTTTTTGGAGGAATAGTTATTAAAAGATTCTCTATTGCCCCCATCCCTATATTTTGTTGAGTACCAAAACTCCAAGCGATTTCAACTGATCTAAAAAAACTCTTAGATTTCATAAAATAAAACACATATTCTGTGAATGCTTTTCTATGATCCGGTCGGATAACAGCAAGAGGTGACCAAATATTAAATTCCTCATCAGTCTCAACTTTTGCCATATTTCCTGTAGTGGCCCCAGATTTCACCATATATATATCACCTGTCTGTGGCTTATATTTCCTCGAGAACCTTTTATGCTCTTCTATTGAAATAAATCCTCTTTTCTTTGAAAAATCTATTCTTTCATTTTTTATTGCTTCAGCAGAAATAAACGGTATCCCATCTGATAAAAATTTAGGTGTCTCATGTGGTCCATCAGTAATTGGAATTGAAACTATCCTTTTTATTTTCAATACTTCCCAATGCTGCGGGATTTTTCCTAACCATTCAATTCCGGAATCTTTCATTTTCACATCAGGATTGATACCTTTGGTTACAGCATGATTTATTATTGCAGTACGCTGTTCATGGAGCAGGTCTATCATTTTTTCTTTTTTGTTAATTAATTCATCAATCTGAGATGTTTTTTCATCAAGATAATCAGCAATGACTTTTTGTTCTTCATATGTTGGTGCGGGAATTTTAATAGCAGCCATTTCATTATTCATCAATTTAGGATTAATATCATATCTAACATGATATTTTGTTAATATATTCAAAGCATATGGCAGGTACTTCATATATACTTTTTTATCTTTAGCCGATAAAGTTCCACAAACATTAGTGCAATTAAACTTTCCGGTTCTGTAAAAGACTGTCCCAGCATTAGCTCCGTCAGTTGTCCATGTAACATATTCTCCATTAAAATCATAAGTATTTAATTTTCCCATTATCCCTTTATCGGAAGTCTGTGAACTAAAAACTGGATATTCTCCTTGATTACTCGCAATTTCTTCATGGCTAATAACTCTTCCCCGACCTAAATTACAAAAAGCTCTGACAGGCTTTATGTCCCATACTTTTGGAATCTTTCCGATCCAATCTATTCCAGAATCTTTATATACCGGATATTGCTTCATACGTCTAATATTGTCCCTAAAATACCCTCTGTCTCTTTCTCGAGCTTTAAAATATCCTTTTTAATATCTTCAAGATTTCTCAACGGTTTGTATTCATAAAACTCTTTAGTAAAGTTTATCTCGTAACCGACTTTATCTTTACTTCTGTCCATCCAGGCATCAGGAACATGCGGTAATACTTCCCGTTTAAAATATTCATCAATATCTTCAGTTAAAGGAATGTTTTCACAATCTCTCAAATCTGTATCAGGTTCAGGATTCCCATCTTTATCCAGACATATATCAGCAGTTTCATCCTGTGCAGAGAGAGCCTTTAAGATAGCTTTTAAAATCGGGGCTTTCAGTTTTATATCCTGTTTTTCTGTTTTCTTTTTTAATACTTCAATAAATTCTTCCCGATTTTTATATACCTTTTCTGAATCAATGCTTAATATGCTTTTTCTGATTGCTTCCTGTAGTCTTTCTCCTTCTTCAATCTCTTTTAAACCTTTTGCGCCTTTCTTTTTTGTCTTTGCCAGATTTATAAAAGATGTTTCTTCTTCAAGGTTTTCAAGTCTTTCTTTTGATGCCTGGAAATTCAATCTTAATGGTCTTTCAACAGTTACCCTGGTATACCCAAAGTATTCGTTATCGAATAGTTTACTGTTTTTAGTCTCTTTAAATTTGCCGTATATGCTGGTTATTTCTTCAATTTGCTTATCACTGATTTCATTACGCTTATTTCCTAAACTGCGGGGCATTTTCTCAAAATAATCTATGGCATTAACCATCTGGATCTTTCCCTTACGTTCTTTGGGTTTTCTATTTGTTACAATCCAGATATAGGTAGAAATTCCAGTATTGTAAAAAAGCTGATCCGGCAAAGCGATGATTGCTTCAAGCATGTCATTGTCGATTATCCAGCGTCTTATCTCACTTTCACCGCTGCCGGCGCCGCCGGAAAACAATGGTGAACCATTAAAAACTATTCCTATCCTAGATCCTCCGTTTGATGGTCTCATCTTTGATATCATATGCTGTATAAATAAGAATGAACCGTCGCTGATCCTTGGTAATCCTGCGCCAAATCTACCGGAGAATCCGAGCCTTTCACTTTCTTTTTTTATTTAATACTCATTCTTTTTCCTCTCTACTCCAAAGGGAGGATTAGTCAGCATATAATCGAATTTTTCTTCTTTTAACCCAGCTTCTGTAAAAGAGTTCCCGGATTTTATAT
>JALNWH010000226.1 GCA_023230985.1 Bacillota bacterium | reverse complement strand
TTGAAAACCCGTACCGAAATCTCCAAAGGCTAACACCATATACAACATTATAAATAAAATAACTGCTTTTAACCACTCATTTTTCATAAAGATTCTCTCCTATCTGAAATCTATCTTATCAATTTGCAAATAATCTTAATCGCCATATCCCATTTAAAACTAAAGAACACCCATCCTATGCTTACATATATAAATGTCATTGTAACACTGCCATATCGAATCACTTTTGATTTGTTTAAAAATTCAGCAAAACTTTCTGTACTATATTTTTTTATCAAATCAGAATAAATTCTATATAAAGACAGGCCAATTCCATGATAGATTCCCCATATTAAAAAGCTATAAGTTGAACCATGCCATATCCCCACCGTAGCCATAGTTATTAATTGACAAATGCTGTTTATAAACCAAGTATGACCGGAACCCAGAGACCCTATTAATAACTTTCCTATGGGCATAAATAAATATTCCCTCAGCCAAGAGGTCAAAGTCATATGCCAGTTTTGCCAAAACAAAACAATATTTGATTTCAAATAGGGCTTGTTAAAATTCTCCGGCACCTTGAAGCCGAATAACCTTCCCAATCCAATAGCAATATCCGAATATCCTGAAAAATCATAATAAATTCTTATAGAATACATAAACACTATAAGCCATAACATAGGTCTGGAGGTATCAAAAATATTCGGTGCCAATCTCGCAATCCATATACCTGTCTTATCTGCTATAATAAATTTTTTAAAAAGCCCAAGGATTATTCTTGTAATGCCAATATTAATAGAATCCGCCCCTAATCGCATACTGTTTTGCGATGAAGAATCCTTAGCAAATCTGGTATATCTATCAATAGGCCCTGCGGAAAATGTAGGAAAGAAAAATATAAAGGCAATGAATGTGGAAATATTCAATTCCTTAATTCTACCTCTATAGCTGTCTATCAACACGTGCATAAACTTAAAAGTAAAATAGGAAATACCAAGAGCCTTAACTTGCATGGATATGGGCAATTTGGTTTTCAACATAGGATACTTAAAGAGCAGCAGTGTCCCAAGAGAAACCATGAGTCCCATAACCAATATAACTTTTATCGCAGATTTGTCTTGTCCAACACAGATTTTTTCCACGTCTTTTTTTAATGAAATCAATAGCTTGGAAAGATAATAAACAGCTATTGTAATCATAAGTGTCAATATGGTAAATTTAAAACTCCCATATAAACATGCGAAAACAAATCCCCAAAAAGCCAAAAACATTTCCCTAGCCTTCCGTTCCTTTAATATATAAAAGAATAAAAGCCCAAGGAAAGTAAATATTACAATAGTATGTACAGGTAAAAACCTTGTAAAAAGCCTAATGCTATTTATCATTAAGTTTATTTCCTCCATTTATTCTAAATGTTCATTACTACTTTATAGTTTCTTATATAAAAAAATCTAAGCCTTACTGATTATTCTATATGTTTTCTCAGATATTTCAATACTGCACGCTAAAAAAGCTCTACAATCGAAGCAAACCAAACCTAGTTTATTCTGTAACGGTTTGTATCACCGCCCGCGTTTTGTATATGTTTATATTTTCATATTGTAAATAATAAATATCAAATTGAGATGATATTGAAAAGGGTTGTATTTATGTTTGGACAATAACAAGTAGACACATTCATAAATATCAGTATTTGATATTTATGTTGTAATACAGAAGGCACAGGAGTATAATATAATTGTATTAGGAGATACAATATCATAATATGATATAAGGAGGAAATCCAATGGGCTTATTTATTGATAATGTTAATAAATATTTGGCATATAAAAAGATAAAAAAATCATATATTAGCTTGAAATCCGGGATTGAGGTAAATAAATTATCAAGGATACTAAATGGGGTGCAGGAAGCAACCGTTAGTGATATGGATAAGATTGCATATGCGTTGGGTGAAAGAATAGAATTTTTTTTAAAAAATAGTATCAATGTTTCAACTAATAGGGAATTGGATGATTTAAATATTACATTTCATACAGGTAAATTAGGGCCTGATAGGCAAGAATTTGCTGAGAAAATGATTGATTTTTTAGAAAATATAGATGCTGTCCTAGGAGTAGAAAAGAAATTATCAAGCCTTTATAAGGAGTGATTAAATGGATTTCGAGAAATTTCAAAGAATAATTTTAAATAATAAAAGAAATAAAGAATTAGTGGATGAGAAACTAAAAATATTCTATAGAGAAGCTAATATGGAGAGCGGGGATGATTTGCTTGATATAATGCAAATCGCACGAACACTTATCATTAAAAACGGCTTCCTGTTAGCCGAAATTCCATTAAAAGATTCTGAGATAGGCGCAATATGCTATAGTGGAAACGGTTCAAAGTATGTTTTGTTGAACTCATCATTACCTAGAGTGAATGTCAACTTTTCTTTATGCCACGAGATTTATCATATCCTATATCAAAACCATTGCATTAAAGAATCAGCAGAACTTTATATGCCTGATAATTATTATGAACATGAAGAAGAAATGGCAGCAAATTGCTTTGCAGCTTCTCTTATGATGCCGGAACAAGGCTTTACCAAGATGTTTAATAAATTTAAGCTGGAATCCGAAGAAACTAAGGCTGAATTACATGTCATTGCCAAGCTGATGAAT
>JALNWH010000051.1 GCA_023230985.1 Bacillota bacterium | reverse complement strand
CTACCCCCTTTAACTTCTTCAATTAAAGGGTAGTTTAGTTTGGGGATGTTGGCAATGACTTTTTCCATTTTTAAATTGTATTTTATTATTGCATTTCGTTGTATTTATATTTTACACTATACAAAGAGGAAAGAAAATTAGACAGTCAGTATAGAGTTCATTTAATAGGCCGTCTATATGATGTTTTCCAACCCCTTGCCCTGCACCTTGATTTAGAGGGTAGAGTAGGACGGGTGATAAGGCAAGGCTACATAGGAAGAAACACATTTGATAAGGCATTTGTATCAAATACCTACAGAAGCACCGCCGGCTCTTTTACCCTTTTGGGGGTTTCTGGTATGGGAAAAACAACTGCCATAAAAAGAATACTAAATATGTATCCACAAGTGATAGTGCACAGCAAATATAAAAATAAGGAATTTTCACGATATCAGGTTGTTTTTTTGCGTATTGAATGTTCATATGATGGTAGTGTTAAGGGCTTATGCCTATCTTTTTTCAACAAAGTCGATGAAGTGCTGGGAACAGACTATTATTCTCGATTTGGTAATGGAAGGCTATCTGTTGACAATATGTTGGTTGCTATGAGCAATATAGCCAAAAATATATCTTTGGGTATTTTAGTAATAGATGAAATTCAAAATCTTAGTAAGTCTAAGTCTGGTGGGGCAGAAAGGATGTTAAACTTCTTTGTAACCTTGGTTAATACTATTGGGTTACCAGTATTACTAATCGGCACCCCGGAGGCAATGGGGGTCCTACAGGGCAAGTTTAGACAAGCAAGGCGGGGTTCAGGTCAGGGAGACATGATATTTGAGAGATTAAATTACGATATGAATTTTAAATTATTTCTAAATGCTATATGGGGATATCAATGGACTAGGCGGCCAATAGTATTAACCGAAGAATTAAAGGATGTTTTTTACGATCAATCCCAAGGAATTATAGATATTATAGTTAAACTATATGCCCTAACGCAAACAAAGGCAATTTTAGGTGGAAAAGAAACTATAACCCCTGACCTAGTCCGACAGGTAGCAGATGAGAACTTGCGATTAGTGAAACCAATGCTAGATGCCTTAAGGACAGGAAATATCCTTGAAATGATTAAATATCCTGATGTATATACTGGAAATATAAATTTAAACCATGAAAGCCCTAGTTTCCAAAGACATACAAATACAACTGTTATAAAAAAGACTAATTCAACAAGCGGTAATAAGGGTGTAAGTAGGTCTAAAGTAAGAATAACAGCCCCTACCATGGACGATGATATTCGAATAATTATAAAGAATAGATTAAGGGATGATAAAACAGCCTATGAAATATTAAAAGATAGGGGACTTATAAAAGGGTGTGAGGGTCTGTGATTACATTTTTTCCAACACCATATCCTGACGAGGTATTATATAGTGTCTTTGCTAGATATCACGCTAAAAGTCCAAATATAAACGGAAGTGAGACTGCAAGGGACTTGTTTAGTGTAAACCGTATCGTTTGCACCCTTGAATTTCCATCATTATTAGAACAACTAGTTAGAAATATGCCAATGAATAATCCCTATGATGTAGACTTTCTAATAGACAACCATACCCTGTTTCCTTATTATACAGTTTTTATGAATGAAAAAGATAAGGATCATATAAAACGCTATATGGCCTTAAGGAGAGGTGAAATTTACTATAAAATTGCAGGCATTTTAAATCCAATGGGTGAAAATAGATATTTAAGATTTTGTCAAAAATGCAATGAGGAAGCCATGGAGAAATACGGGGAAATATATTGGCATAGAAAACATCAGATAAGAGGGATTTATATTTGCCCTACCCATGGCACCCCTATATATAATAGTAGTGTATCTTTACAAGATAATAAATATAGGTATATAGCAGCAACAAAAGAAAACTGCCTAATTACAGAGACAAAAAAGTATGAGGATAGTTTATATAATCAATTATTAATCATTGCAAAAGATATGGCTTGGATCTTAAACAATCCGGTAATTAATACGGAGGTTAAAGAGCAATATAGAAATCAATTAAAGATACTGAAGTATGCCACAGCAAATGGTGCCCTGCGGCAAAAAGATTTAATAGAAGACTTCGAAACCTTTTGGGGCATTGAAATACTTGAGAAAACCCACAGTACTATTACTAAAACAAACAATTGTAACTGGCTATTGGAAATGGGCTGGAATAGGAAAACCATAACAGATACCTTAAAAAACATTTTATTTTTGAGATTCTTAGGACTTACTCCCAATAAATTATTCAATAGAGAAATAGATTTTCTCCCCTTTGGAAAAGGTAAGTATCCTTGTTTAAATCCTGTTTGCCCCAAATATAAAGAAGAGATAATTGAAAGTATAAAAGTAAAAGAAAATTATAAAACAAAAAGCCCCATTGGATATTTCACCTGTCCTGTATGTGGATTTTCCTACCTAAGACGTGGACCTGACAATGATGAGGAGGACAGGCTTAGGTATTCACGCATTATCGATTATGGAGGATATTGGATGGACAAGTTAATTAAACTATCAAAAGACCATAATGGGGCTGAAATTGCCCGAATAATGGGAACAACACATACCACCGTCTATGACTATTTAAGAAAGATTGGCAACAAATAAAGCATCCTCCAACCTAGAGTAACGAGGTCAGAGGATGCTTTTGGTGGAAAAAAACCATTATTATGTATCAACCCCCTTTCTAAAATATATTTTTATAAATTACAATACCACCTCCCCTGATATAAAATTAACTAAAGGTTAATCAAATTACAAAAATATGACCTAATGTTTAATATAAGTTAATTATAATGCAAAAATAATTGAACGTCAAGTAACAAATTGAATAATAGTTAAATAAATTACAAAACAATATCAAAAATAGTTGAAAAACGGTAAATAATATTATAATATATACTTGAGGAGGTGAAAAAGAATGAGTTTTGACTTAAGTGAGTTTATTAGAATGGAACTAACCAAGCAAAATATAAAGGCGGTTGATCTTGCAAATGCACTAAATAAAACACCGTCTTATATTAGCAAAATGCTTAAGAATAATATTGTTCCAGACTATGAGGATTTAAAAATAATAGCCAAAAAACTTAATATCAATTATCCCTTTTTGCTATTTCAAATAGGAATTCTTGATGAGGCAGATATAAAGCATATTATTGCCTGCAACACTCTTAAGGGATATTTGGGAGAATTACTAAAAGTAAATAGTATGGATGAGAAAAAAGCAGATGACTTTATAAACTTTCTTGAAACCAACAGGGATAGCATGGAAGAAAATTTAACAGATGAACTGATTAATAAGGTAAAAGACACACTAGGGGAAAAATTTATTTTTCCTGACTATGTAAATCCTTATACTAGGGATTCCTACTATGGGTTTAAAAAACTAAGAAATCTTAGACTCGCTACAGGTGAATATGTAAGAAGCCAGTTTAGAATGTTGCCTTTATACACTAGTATTGACAATCTGGGGGAAGTAACAGAAAAGGATATGGGTTTTGATTTTAGCCTGCTAAAAGAAGAAATTGCCACGGATAGTGAAGTGGTATGGCTCAAACCTGATGACAAGGAATATTGCTATCTCATTAATATTGGGCAACATGAAGACAAAGAAAAAATAATTTTTGAAAGGGGTGATGGTCTATATATAGGCAAGTATAATTATCAGGAAGAAACTATGGTACTAACTGATATTCTAAATGCTGTTACTAGAGAAGAAGAGGGTACCCCTATTATTTCTACCAATACTAGTAGCATAAAGGTTATTGGCAAGGTTTTGTTTGAATTTAAGGTAGGTTAAAGGGTTAAATCTTAATCAGTATTCTTAAATCAAAATTAAATAAAAAAATCAAAGTATACTAACAGAGCAAAACTAGGTCAAAAGATAATTTTATCTTTGGCTTTATTCCTGTTAGTTTTTTGTTTTCAGAAAGGAGAAAAAGATTATGTATTATTCATTTGATGGGTCGATTCTTGAAAGGATGTATGCTGGGAACTTTGTAATTACCATTTATATAGAAGAAAACTCTGTGGTGAATGAAATTGAGTATGTCGCAGAAATATATATCGAGGAAATTGGAGCAACTATAATAAGAATGGCAAGTTTCAATGATTTAATGGAAATGACAAAGTTTTATATAAACAGGCATGGAGATTTAATAAAGCATGGTGGAAGAGAAAAGTTCCTTAAAGAGGAAAAGAGAATTTATTGCAAGGCGTTCAACAAAGCCACAGAGATCATTAATTTAAAGGCTTTGGAAAAGCAGGATGGTGATTTTGATTATTTCATATTTTATTGGAAACAAGAACAAATACAAAAAGGATTTCTTAATTATTCACTAGGGACTCCATATGTAGTATAAAAAACTAAAAACTTTGGGGGTGATAATGGGAAAGAAAGCAAGTTTGGGAAGGGTTTAAGACCCCCTTTGGTGTGAGACACCAAAAATTCGAGAGATATGAATAAATAAAACTATGGGCAACAAAAGAACCAATAATAATACAAGTCATAATAAAAAGATAGAATTCTAATAAAGCATGAATAAAACATAAACGAAAGCATCTTAACAAAGCATGCCCTTTGTTTAAAAACAAAGGAGGCATGAAAATGTTAATAAAATTATGTTTAGACACTCAAAAGTTCGTTGAGAAGCCGACAGAAGAAGAAGTTTCAAAAATAGCAATACGAATTGGATATTATGTTAAAGAATTATCTGTAAAGGATTTTGCCAGTAGCATAATAGTACCAAATGGAAAAACTTATTCACCATCTATTTTTAAGGATGGGCAGAGGAGTATTGGGAACTGGATAAGTCAGCAAATATTTGTTGTTGATATTGAAAATGATTCGCTGGGAAATGTGCTAGATACTTGTAAAAGGGTAAATATATTCCCTTCATTTATATACACGCCCTTTAATTCAGATAGTGGGTTTAAAATGGTTTTCGTTATGGATGAGGTGATTCAGGATATCAGGGTTCGCAACCTAGTAATTAGATCACTGTTGGAAGTTTTTTCACAGTCCAAAACAGAAACAAGAGATCCTTCGAGAATAATATACGGTGGCAGAGAAGTTATTTATGAAAACTTTTCATATGTAGAATCAATACCGAATCTAATATTTGCTGCATGCTCAGTAATTAGAAATAGTACTAATGCATCGAGAAACATGTATAATTTTTGCAGAGATGTTGGAATTGACATGGAGAATGGTTATCCAAAGTTTTTTACGTTTCATGATGAAAAAGATATGCCTGAAGTTAATAGTAGCAATATTTATGTATCAATGACTAAAAAGTGTAAGTCTGTATTTAATAATATATATAATAGTACACTTTTTAGTCATATGGGGTATGTAATCTATTTTTGTTACAATAATACGCAGGAGTATTTTTTTGAAAAGGAAAACCACTTTGCCCCCCGCTTTGATATTAAGAAGGAAAATACCAAGACATATCTTATAAGGGATTACCCCTTTGAAAATCTATATGAAAATTGTCAATTATACCGGGAAGCAATAGATGGTGAGTATTGGATGTACCACAATGAAATGTTTGGCCTCATGTCCAACCTTTTGAAAATAAGAGGTGGAGTAACGAAAGTAGATGAGATTCTAAACAGCCGTGAAGAATATAAGGTGAAAAACTATAGTTGGTGGGTTATGAAGAATCAAATTCTCAAAGGTAAATATGCTCCTTCTAGGTGCGAAAGTTATTGTCCTTTCATTGAAGACTGCAAACATGGAATTAATATGATAGAACAAGGAAAATTATTCAAAGGGAGAATTCAAGTAGTTGGTAAAAGAAAAACTAAAAATATAGAAGAGGCAAGAAAGGAATTATCCAATATTGTTAATGAAATAATTGCCTCTCCACAAAAAGGGATTTTTGTCATAAAGGCACCAGCAGGGTTAGGAAAAACCGAAGAATATATAAATGCAAGCGTTGATAATAAATTGACGATAGCAGTACCTACACATAAATTAAAGGACGAGGTAAGTGAGAGATTGGCAATAGCAGGAGTACACCATTATGCTGTGCCACAACTTCCTGATATTGAACCTGAAAAACGCAATAAGTTAGATAGACTCTATGATACAGGCTCTTTTAAAGGAGCAAATATGTATTTAAAACAATTAGCAAAGGAAAATGAAGTCATAGCAAAATATATTAAGGACTTGAGGAGAGTAAAAAAATCTGAGAACCAAACCATCTTAACAACTCACCAAAGAATATTTTATCAAAAGGACTTCAATGATACATTAATAATAGATGAAGATATTGTTCTAAATGGAATCTTTCAAATTTCATCCATGTCAGTACAGGATATTGCTATACTTAGCCAAATGGTGCATTTTGATCCGAAATTCTTGCCTTTAAAAAAATTAACCGATTTTATGTTTAGGTTAATTATCGAAACATCTGAGGGAGTGCTAAAAAAAACACCAAACTACTTTATGCTTTGTGCAAAAGAAGTTGAAGAATTGGTAGTGAAGAATGACTTAATAACAACAAATGTGCTAGGATTTTTAAATTCAAGTCATTTTGTTAAAGTGACTGGGCGAAATGGTAATGAGCAGATACTTTTTATAAACAAAAGAGATTTGCCCGATAAAAAGGTAATTATTTTTAGTGCAACTGCCAACGAAGAGATTTATAAAATGATTTTCGGTCAAAATATGAAATTTTATGATATTGGTGATGTTGAAAACAAAGGAGAGATATGGCAAGTTCCTATAAGAACCTTTAGTAAGTTATCTATTCATAGAAATAAAAAAGAAATGATAGATATTGCAAATGCCTTAATAAATAGATATAACCCCGATAGTAAGGTTATCACTTACAAAGGCTATTTTAATGATATAAGTGAACCAAGTGTGTCATTTTGGAATAGTGCGGGGCGTGATAATCTAAAAGGTCAAAATATCACTGTAATAGGAACTCCCCATATTAACCCCTATTGTTATCTGCTATTTGCAAGTGTTTTAGGCCTTGATGTAAGGCTAAATGAAAGCAAAATAATTTATCAGCCTGTTTCGAGGGGAAACTATAATTTTTACTTCAATACTTATGGCAGCAATGATTTATTAAGGGAAATCCAATTTTATCTTATTGAGTCTGAACTTGTGCAAACTGTAGGAAGGGCTAGGACGATAACGGAACCTTGTAAAGTTCTGGTCTTAAGTAATTATCCCGTCCCTGGAGCAGAGTTCATTTCACTAACACAAAGAGAGGTAAAAAAATATATCAGGATATAGTATGATTACTTGAAATTAATATAGTCCCCAAGCCCCATGGGGACTATTTCAATTTTTAATAGTTTTGGGTTTACCAAAGGTATCTTCTAATTCCTGAAGAAATTTAAAAGTCCGATCCCAAAGGGCAAACAGGCTCTCTTTTAATTCCTCAGGGACCTCATCTTCCTCCTTGTCTTTCAACTGATTGTAGGTTTCTTCAATCCATAGCCTTTCGTCCTTGATGGAAGACAGATTTTTTCTAGTGTTAAAAAGGCTTTCAGGTGAATTTATCTTTCTGTCACAGGCTTCATTAATAAGATAATTGTAGTAAAAGATGGATGTTAAAATCTTGCCGCTAAGGATAACAGCGTAAAAATAAACAATTTCATCCTGATTATCGTAAAAGCCTGATTTTATGAACTCAGCAATCTTTAATATGGTAGTAACCAACTCCTCCTGATCCCACTTGTCAATTTCTAGCCACTTCAAATACCGGTTAAAGATTCTTTTAACACTCTTATAGGACTTGTTATAAGTTCTTACAAATCGGGCCCAATCCTTTTCGCTTTCAATATAGAATCCCCCTCCAACTTCTATGTGATTTATCAAATCTTGCATGGAAGTTAGCAGGGTAAAGCAAGTTTTTAGGATAAAGAAATCCTGAGAATCATAATCCTTTTCAGTCAGTTGGCTCTTAAGTATAGCATTTTGCAAATCTTTTAAATCTACTGGAAATAGCAAAGGCATACCCCCTAAAATTTTTATAGTGTACATCATCCTAGCACATGAATAAGCGGATATCAACATTAAATATGTAAATTTCTAGGGCTCCATTTATCTCAAGTGCATGCTATAATATAGGCAACAAGTCTCCTTTCAAATTTAATATATAAAGTAGATAAACCCCTGTAGTTTTGTTTTTGTAGTGATGCCTTGGGCAGATAATCCGGAAAACAGTGCAGGGGTTTTTTCTTTTTGGAAAAGATAAAAACAATCAAAAACCAAGAATAAAAACAAGGAGTTAAAGATCTTTTGTTCAAGTGTATCATGGAAAATCAATTTACTTTAGACAGTGTGGGAAAAATGAATTGCGATGCTAAAACACTCGCAACATTTTTCCCCTTTGTTATTACAAAAGAAGGGAGGATATAAAATACTGTAATTACTAAAGGAGGTGACACCTTTTTACATGGAACCCTGCAGGAACTATTATAAAATTATAGTTCTTGTGGGGAACCATTTATCAAAGAATAGGAGGGAGAGTATATGGACTATATAATTGCAATAGACCATGGAAATAAAGCAATAAAAAATATCATAAGTCAGTATAATTCGGGGTTTACAGTATCAAATACCCAACCCATTATAAATGAAAAGTTATTAGAATATGAGGGTAAATATTACTCTATTTTAGGAGAAAGATTTCCTGTGATGACTGATAAGACTCTAAATGATAACTTTTTTATTCTAACATTACCTACAATAGCGGAAATTTTAGAAAAGAATTACCAGGGTGCTAAAAAGAGGGAAATTATTCTAGCATGCGGTTTGCCTATTATACACTATGGCAGGCAAAAGGATGAATTTAGAAGGTATTTTATACGGGACAATATAAGGTTTATCTTCGCAGGGAGGATGTATGAAATATCAATAACAGATGCACATGTGTATCCCCAGGGATATGCAGCCATAATGCCTCACTTTAACCACTATAAAGGCCTTTCAAGGCTTAATCTGGTAGATATAGGTGGCTATACCATCGATGTTTTCACTATAGAAAAAGGGATTTTAAATATTAAATCCTGTATAAGTTTACCTACGGGGATTGTGACCTTATTAAATTTCATAAAACAGGAAATATTGACACTAGGTATAGAAATTCAAGAGGAGCAAATTGAGGATACAATACTAGGGGAAAGTATTTCTTTTTTTCAAAATGAAAGTATTAAAGCCCTAATTGAAGATAAGACCCAATCATATGTAGAAGAATTACTAGATAAATTGAAGGAGTATGGATTCGAGATGAAAATTAATCCAACCATATTTGTAGGTGGAGGCTCACTTCTTTTACAAAGATATATTGAAAATAATGCTAAGGTAGGGTATGTAGAGTTCCTAGATAACTATGCAAATGTAAGAGGCTATGAACTTCTGGCAAAACAGGCTATTATTAAGAGCAGGTGATATTTTTGGATGAAATCAGAAGATTGAATTTATCCTTTAACCTAGAAAGAGAAGAAGATTCGACTGCCTATAATATTATCAGGACAAAAAGACAGAAGACAGCCTATATAATACAGGCAGTTCTTGCTTATGAAAATATCAATCTGGGAGAAGGTGAATTAAAAAGAATTAAAAATGCACTTAGAGAAGTTATAAGGGAAATGAACTTTACTGCAGATAATTGCAACATTACAGAAGAAAGCCAAATACCTGATGAGGTATTCCAAATCTTTGATTGTATGTGAAACTGGTCATTAGTTGGCCAGTTTCTTCCATTTTATAGCGGAAAATTAATAAGGCCCATGATATAATTTAAGGAAAAGGGGATGGGTAAAATAGAAAAATGGTTATTAGAAAAGGATAAAATGTTAGTATTTCCAAACGGACAGACGATACCAAGCCACTTAAAATATTGGAGGGTTTTATGGTTCAATCTTTATACAGGGGAAGAATATTAGTTAATGTATCAGAAAAGGATTGTAGGATTACGGTAAAATGGCCATGAAAGATTTAAAGTGGGTTCATATCGTAAAAATAGCGACATCAACTTAAAAATATGATTGTAGGGGGTGATATTTTTTCAAAAATTTAATCATAATATTTATTGTTTCAGTAGGATTTATAGTAATTGCCTCCATAGAACTTTATAATATTTTGGGAATAAAATCTTTGATAATATTTTATATAGCAGTAGTCCTGTTTATTGAATCAGTAAAGGCAATCATACGGCAAAATAAATAATAATCAGTAATAACCAATGAGAACCAGTATTGGCCAATAATAATAGTTGTTGACCATTATTAAACTTTGATAAGTGTATTATAAACCTGTTCAACAATGGTTAATAACAGTTAATAACCATTCATATTGATTATTATTAGGTATTAATTGTTAGGGACTGCCATTAGCGGTTGTTAATCTCTTACACCATGAAGGCATGAACTGGAAAAGCACTTACTAATCCTAAGAAAATACGCTTATTTTCCTAATTATTAAATTCGTGCCGGAAAAAATCCCTATAGAGTATATCCATACTATAAATAAAATAAATAAAAAGAAAGAAATCAAAAGAAATAGAAAAAAATTGATATATAATCGCAAAGGCTTAATATAGGTCTAAATCAATATAAATCGGCTAAAATAGACTTATTTAAAATATCCATTTCATCTTCAACTACAAAATGGGTATTTTTTATGTCCAATTTTCGATATCCTCCTAATAAAACTAGAAAATTTGGCTTGTATAAAGTCTATTTAGATAAATAAAATAGATTTAATAAGAAAAAGAGATAAATAAAATGAATAAAATAGATAAAAAATCTTAATGATTTTAAATTGGGCTAATTGGTCAATAACAGTTCTAAAGGATAAATCTAATGCGAATAATTAATCTATAAGTAAATTTTATTTTTTCCTGCATTTGGATTCAAACAATGGTATAATGTTTATAAATGAAAATGGCCACGAAGAAGAGGTGATATTGTTAGATATGTTAGAATATAGGTCAACAATAAAAGCAAGATCCTATCTTTATTTAGAATTGAAGAAGGCTTCAAGCCTTTGTTTACAAGGGATTGACTTAAATAATATAAGACAAAAAGCATTAGATGAAAATATATTTTCATTAAATTCAGAGAACAGAATTAGGGAAATTGCTTCAACTATCACGGAAAGGTTGGAGGCCTTAGATGAAGTTTTACTTAATAAGTTGGTAAAGGGTGATCTTGAGACAAGTAAGCAGATAGCCCTATACTCTATTTTGAAAACAGACAGGCTTTTCTTTGAGTTTATGCAGGAAGTATATAGGGACAAGTATCTTGTTAAAGACTATTTAATCACAGATAAGGACTTTGCTATTTTCTTTCATAGAAAAGCAGAGCAAAGTCAGCAGGTTGCAGGATGGAAAGATTACACCTTTTATAAACTAAAACAGGTCTACAAAAGAATATTGACTGAAGCGGGATTTGTTAAGAAAAGCAATAAGGACATTGAAATAACTAGACCTCTAATGGAAGAAGAATTAGTAGATTACCTAAATAAAAAGGGTGATGGTATATATCTTAAGGCTATGTTGGGAGGGTTATAAGTGAAAACCATATATGAAAGACTTGATGAGATTTTGCCTATCCTTACTGATAGTAGATTTAGGGAAAACAAGGGATTAGGAAATGAAATAGGATATTATATTTTTGACTATGATGCTAGAGATGAAACTATTGTTAGGGAACATATAAATTTCTTAAAACAGAAAATAAACAACGAGGGCATTGATATTTCTATTAGGGAATTTGACCTATATGAAATAATGATTGATATATTAGAAGGCAAGAGATATTTGCAGAAAGTATTTGATATGGAGAGGGAAAAGGGCACAGATGCCATCCTTAGGCCTATAAAGAACACTTTAAGGCTTACTCAGAAAAATGATTTAATTGTAGACCATATCAGAGAAAGAGTAGAAAAGAATGATATTGTTTTTTTAACTGGTGTAGGGAAGATATGGCCAATTATAAGATCCCATACTGTTTTAAATGTCCTACATTCTGTCATAGACCACGTGCCTTTAATCATGTTTTATCCTGGAACTTACTCAGGACAAGACTTACATTTATTTGACGAAATTTCTGACCGAAACTATTATAGGGCCTTTAAATTAGTAGAGAGATAGGGGAGGGAATCAAACTATGAAATTAGGAAAAATGTTTCATAAGGAAGTTGATAGGGATATAAAGGGTGTTATAAAAATTGGACAAGATGATGATGCCAATGTCTATCAGGAGTTAGAAGAATATGTAGTTACAAGAGAGTTAGGTAGGCACTTTTCCACCTTCTTTGATGCCTACAGGGAGGGGATTAATAC
This sequence comes from Bacillota bacterium, assembly GCA_023230985.1. Classification (GTDB taxonomy): domain Bacteria; phylum Bacillota; class Clostridia; order Lutisporales; family Lutisporaceae; genus JAAYKT01. The sequence goes on along the minus strand of JALNWH010000051.1, from coordinate 616 downwards.
CCATACAGATAAAATGGGGGTTTGGATTTCAGGTTTCTTTGGTTCTGGTAAATCCCATTTCTTAAAGATATTATCCTATCTCCTTGAAAACAAAGAAGTGAAAGGGAAAAATACCATATCCTATTTTGACGATAAGATAGAAGATGCTACGGTTTTAGCAGATATGAAAGCCGCAGGAGATGTGAGTGCTGATGTTATTTTATTTAATATAGACTCAAAATCTGATTCAGTTTCCAAAACCAACAAGGAATTAATAGTAAAGGTATTTAACAAGGTGTTCAATGAAATGCAAGGTTTTAGCGGTTCTCTACCATGGCTTGCAGAACTTGAAGCACAAATGCTGAAGGAAGGTTCTTATGAGGACTTTAAAAGAAGATTTGAAGAGTTAGCGGGGAATTCTTGGATTGATGCAAGAGAAGACTTTTATTTTGAAGAAGACAATATAGTAAAGGCTTTGGCAGATACAACCAAAATGAGTATAGAAGCAGCCCGCAATTGGTACAACAAGGCAGAGGATAATTATTCTTTAAGTATTGAAAGATTCGCCAATAAAGTAAAAGAATATATTGAGTCCAAAGGCAGGGAACACCATGTTGTATTTTTAGTAGATGAGATG
>JALNWH010000050.1 GCA_023230985.1 Bacillota bacterium | reverse complement strand
TTAAGTTTTGTCTTTAGGTGGCTTTTTGGTTGTGCCCTTTTTTATTCTCTTTTGCAGGAACCACCCAATAAATCTTTCAAAATTATTTTTTAAAAACCCTTGACTTTAATTAGCTGGTCTTTTAATGATAACCGGGCGATTGCCACATAATAACCGAGCAGTTGCTGAACAATGGCTGGGCAACTTTTTGATGGCTAAAAAGCAAACAGCCATGCAGTTGCCATACTATTGCTATGAAACTAGAGACAACTGCTTAGCTTTTATTTGCTTTATCCTTAATGTTCTATAACCGTTTTTTTAAATATTAATTCTTCTCCGTCAGAATCAACAAGTACTTCATCACCGGCTTTTACATTACCGGCTAATAATTCCTCGGATAGTTTATCTTCTATCATTTTTTGAATTGCTCTTCGCAAAGGTCTGGCACCATAAAGGGGATCAAATCCTTTTTGTATTAATAAATCTTTTGTATCATCTGTTACTTTAATCTTTATGCTTAATTCCTCAATCCTTTTTGATAATTCTTTAAGCATCAAATCTACTATCCCCTTTAAGTGTTCTTTTTCAAGTTCATGAAATACTATTACATCGTCAATTCTATTAATAAATTCAGGTTTAAAAGATTTTCTTAATTCATCTAAAAGATTGTCTTTCATCCGCTCATAAGCTTTTTCCTTTTCATCTTTTGCCGTAGTAAAGCCCATGACTTTTTGTCCCTTTATTGTACTGGCGCCGACGTTTGATGTCATTATTATTACCGTGTTTTTAAAATCTACAGTTCTGCCCTTACCATCGGTGAGTCTTCCATCTTCTAATATTTGCAATAATATATTAAATACATCCGGATGAGCTTTTTCTATCTCATCGAAGAGTATCACGGAATAAGGTTTTCTTCTAACTTGCTCTGTAAGCTGGCCACCTTCATCATAACCTACATAACCGGGAGGCGATCCGATTAATTTTGATACCGTATGTTTTTCCATATACTCTGACATATCGACTCTGGCCATTGCTTCTTCATCACCAAATAAGACTTCCGCCAGTGCTCTTGATAATTCAGTTTTTCCTACACCGGTGGGGCCAAGAAAAATAAATGAACCAACGGGTCTTTTCGGATCCTTCAAACCTACACGAGCTCTTTTTATTGCCTTAGATATTACACTGACAGCTTCATCCTGTCCCACAACTCTATTATGCAATATTTCTTCCAGATTTATCAGCCTTTGAGATTCCTCTTCTGCAAGCCTTGTAACCGGAATCCCCGTCCAATCAGAAGCAATATGTGCAATTTCTTCTTCGCCCACTATGGGTTCTTGCTGATTTGATTTTTCATTCCATTCTTTTTTTACATTTTCTAATTCTTTCTTTAGTTCCTGTTCCTTATCTCTTATATCAGCAGCCTTTTCGAAGTTTTGGCAATTGATTGCTTCTTCCTTTTCCTTGCTCAGTGACAATATTTCTTCTTCCAATTTTTTTACATTGGGTGGTGCTGTAAACGTCATAATCCTTACTCTGGATGCGGCTTCATCTATTAGGTCAATTGCCTTATCAGGTAAAAACCTGTCAGTTATATATCTATCTGATAATTCGACAGCAGCCTTTAATGACTCATCAGTAATTTTTACTTTATGATGGGCCTCATATTTATCTCTTAAGCCTTGTAATATTAGGAAAGTTTCTTCTTTAGAAGGTTCTTCTACCATAACAGGTTGGAATCTTCTTTCCAATGCTGCATCTTTTTCTACGTATTTTCTATATTCATCTATGGTTGTGGCGCCTATAGTCTGTATTTCACCCCTGGCTAATGCAGGTTTTAAAATATTCGAGGCATCTATTGCCCCCTCTGCTGCCCCCGCACCTATTATCGTATGCATTTCATCAATGAATAGTATTATATTTTTATCTTCTCTAATCTCATTCATTACATTTTTTAATCTTTCTTCAAATTCTCCTCTATATTTTGAACCGGCTATCATTGAAGACAAATCTAAAGTCACAACCCTCTTATCCTTTAATATTTCAGGAACATTTCCTTCACCAATTTTCTGTGCCAATCCTTCTGCTATAGCAGTTTTACCTACTCCGGGATCGCCTATTAGTACCGGATTATTCTTTGTTCTTCTACTTAAAATCTGTATAACTCTTTGTGTCTCCTTATCCCTGCCTATAATAGGATCCAGTTTGCCTTCTGTGGCTAATTCCGTTAAGTCACGACCGTATTTATCTAGATTCGGTGTTTTCTTACTTTCTTCATTTTGTTTTCCTTGGCCGATATTTTTGTTATCATCAGCACCTATTTTTTTTACGATATCACTTTGGGTATTATCAAAACTAATACCTATTACTTTTAAAATTTGTGCGGCAATGCCATCTCGCTCTCTTAGCAAAGCCAACAGCAGGTGCTCAGTCCCTACATAGTTATGGCCTAAGGTCCTTGCTTCATTTACACTGGTTTCTATAACATTTTTTGTTCTCGCTGTATATCCGATTACCTGTTTGACAGGTTCTTTTCCTACTCCAACGGCATTGATAACTTTTTTTCTTATATCTTCTATATCTGCACCCTTGCTTGCAAGTATTTGTGCAGCTACCCCTTCTCCTTCTTTTAGTAAACCCAATAGTATATGCTCTGTTCCAATATAATTATGCTTAAGTTTTAAGGCTTCTTCCTGTGCCAGCATTAAAACTTTTTGCGCTTTTTCAGTAAATCTATCAAAGATACCCATAAGCTTCCTCCTATTCTTTATAAGTTATAGTTTATTTTTAATAATCTGTGCTCTAAGAATATCTCTATCCTCAGGTGATAATTCTTTATTGGCATATTTATTAATATTTGCAGGTTGTGCTTCAATCATAATTTCATTCAGTGTTGAAACTGATAATCCTCTTATAATATTCAAATCTATGCCTAATCTTAAATCAGATAATAGATTCATACTTTCTTGACTGGAAATGATTTTAGCATTTTTTAAAATACCCCAAGACCGCCAAATCTTATCTTCTAAATGAACTCTTCCTGTATTTAGTAAAATATTCCTTGCTTCTCTTTCTTTTTCAACAATTTGGTTTGTCACACCATTTGTATTATCCGTGATTTCTTCTTCTGCCGGGCCTAATGTCACTTGATTGGAAATCTGGAATAGGTTCCCTAAAATCTCTGTTCCTTCACCATATAAGCCCCTTATTGTTAACCCGATTTTAGTTACAGTTTGCAATATCTTTCCTATATTACCTGTTAAATTCAAGGCCGGCAAATGTACCATTGTAGATGCTCTCAGACCTGTGCCTACATTAGTGGGACAACAAGTCAGGTAGCCAAGCTTTTCATCATAAGCAAAGTCAAGATTACGTTCCAAATTATTATCAATTTCGTCAGCCATATGCCACGCTTTATTTATTTGAAGTCCCGGAAGAATTGTTTGGATTCTAATATGATCCTCTTCATTAATCATTATACTTACGAACTCATCTTCTCTTATAATCGCTGCTCCTTTATTACTTTTTGCAAGTTCAGGGCTTATCAAATGCTTTTCAACTAAAATTTGTTTTTCTTGGCCTTCTATTTCATTCATATTTTGAAACTTATATTCAATACCCGGAAAATCAATGAATGTGTTTTCAATCATTTTTATGATTTCAGCGGATTGTTCTTTATTTAAATAAGTAGGAAATGGAGTATTCTTTAAATTTCTCGCTATTCTAACTCTACTACTCAAAACTATCTCATTTAATGGGCCTTTTTCCGTTATCCATCCTTTCACTTATTCTCCTCCCCTTTACTTATTCTATCCAACTCTTTAATTCTATCCCTTATTTCTGCGGCTTTTTCATACTCTTCATTCTTGACGGCAAAATTTAGTGCAGCTTTCAATTTCTCAATTTCCCTTACCTTTTTCATTTTCCCACCCGTTCTGACAGGAATTTTCCCAAGGTGGTTAATATTACCATGCAGCCTCCTAAACAGTGGATTCAGTCTATCACCAAAAGTCTTGTAACAATTACTGCATCCAAACCTCCCTGTTTCTCTAAAACGATTATAACTCAAACCGCAAACGGGACATTTCAGTTCCTCCTGAAAATCAAATTTTAGAGGAAAATATTCCGTATTATTCAATATCCCCGTTAACAAATCGCTTATGGAAAAGCTAGTATTTATAGAAATGGTATTTTCCGATATTGCACACTGTTCGCATAAATGAAAATCGGTCTTTTTACCATTTTCTATTTTTGTAATATGAACAGTGGCAACTCTTTTACCACAATTATCACATATCATAATGAGCCTCCTCTCTTATAGATATCATATTAAAGATGATACTATCATTGCTTTAAAAATTTCAGTCCTAATAGCATCTCTTAAAGGTCTTGGTACAAGTGAAAGAGTGCTATCATCAACAGCTGATTTAATAATTTTCATAATCCTTTCATCAATTAAGTCTTCTTTATACATAGACTCTATAAAGCGAAAAGCGCTTTCTTTATTTAGATTATCTCCTAACTCATTCGATAAAATGCTTTTAAGATAATCATTTTTATCAATATCAATCTTTGATATCTTGATATATCCTCCCCCGCCTCTTCTTGATTCAATGCAATATCCTCTTTCGGATGTAAATCTTGTAGTCAAAACATAATTTATCTGCGAAGGTGCGCAATTGAACTGACTAGCTAGGTCATTTCTACCAAATTCAATGGTGCCCTCTGCATCTTCTATTAGCTCATTAATAAATTCTTCTATTATATCGCTTATTCTTGACATTCAAATCCCTCTTTCTGACTTTGACTTTCCTTGACCTTAAATATTATTATAATTCACTTTAAAGCATAATACAAGCATTTAATTTACTATTAATTAGTTAAATTAAAAATAATTACTGTTCACCTATATTACTCCTTGATACATAATCGTAGTAAATATAGTAATCTAATCCATAATTACGATTGAGGCGGAAAGATTATTAATATTTGCTAAAGATTACGTTGTGGAAAGGCTTAAAGTCTGTCAGCGAAATGGAAGATAAGCGAAATCATGGCACAGAGAGGGCTTGTCACTAACTGTCTCCATTTCCATATCGGGGATAATTTTGATTTCGCCTGGAATAAGCATACAGACTGTTAGGCTTGTAACTCAGTAATCGTAGTAAATATAATAATCTGATTCATAGTTACGATTGAGGCGGAAACAATAATATAAAATACGGTAAATATATATTTACCGTATTTTAAAACTTTAATCATAAGAAACTATATTTAAAAAATTATATTAGTTTTCCTTTTCGGCATTAACTGCCTCAATTACCTTTTGTGCTATTTGAGCCGGAACCTCCTCATACCTGACAAATTCCATTGTGAATTCGCCTCTGGCTTGGGTCATAGACCTTAAATCTGTCGCATATTTAAAAAGTTCAGCTAAGGGTGCTTCTGCAGTGACTTTCTGATATTTCCCCGATGGCTCCATTCCAAGCACTCTGCCTCTTTTTTTGTTTAAATCTCCAATAACATCTCCCATATACTGATCCGGGACAGTTACTTCTATATAGTATATAGGCTCTAAAAGTACGGGTTCTGCACTTGCCATACCTTTCTTGTATGACAAAGAAGCAGCTATTTTAAAAGGCAATTCCGCAGAATCTACCGGATGAAAAGACCCATCATATAATGTACATTTAATATTTACAACAGGATATCCTGCCAAGACTCCTTCTTCCAAGCTCTCTTTTAATCCTTTTTCAACTGCAGGTATATATTGCCTGGGTACAACTCCGCCTACTATCTTATCAACAAATTCAAAATCTTCTTCATTGGTTCCCGGTTCAAATTCAATCCAAACATGGCCATACTGCCCATGTCCCCCTGATTGCTTTTTATGCTTACCTTCTGCTTTTGCGGATTTTTTAATAGTTTCTCTGTATGGAACCTTTGGATCCTTAAGTATAACATCTACACCGAACTTATTTGCAAGTTTCCTAGTAACTACTTCCAAATGCTGCTCACCGATACCTGAAATCAAAGTCTGCCGTGTTTCTATATTCTTTTCAACTTGAAGCGTTGGGTCTTCTTCCATTAATCTTTGGAGACCACTGCTTATTTTTTCTTCGTCTCCTTTTGACTTCGGTTCAATTGCCATTGAAATATTAGGTTTGGGGAAATTTATATCATCCAGTATAATGGGGTTATTAATATCACAAAGTGTATCACCGGTGGTTGTATGCTGTAACTTAGCAACGGCTCCAATATCACCTGCAATTATTTCCGTCATAGGAATCTGTTTTTTACCCCTTAATAAAAATATACCGCTTAGTCTTTCCTTCTTATCCTTATTAGAGTTAAACACTTCTGAATCAGCTTTTATACAACCTGACATAACTCTAAACATAGAAATTTTACCAACAAAAGGGTCCGCTAATGTTTTAAAAACATGGGCGCTAAATGGAAGAGATGTATCGTATTCTCTACTTTCTCTTTCATCAGTTTTTAAATTCTTCAATTCATATTCTTTAACATCTAATGGAGAAGGAAAAAGTCTTTCTATGGTATCCATTATACTATCGATACCTATATTATTTAAAGCCGAACCACAAAGCAGCGGAATAATTTCATCGTTTAAAACACCAATTCTTAATCCCTTTATTATTTCTTCTTCTGTCAGTTCTTCTCCGTCAAAATACTTCTCCATCAATTCCTCATCAGATTGTGCTGCCGCCTCTATAATTATATTTCTGAACTCTTCTATTTGTTCTTCATATCCTGCAGGTATCTCAGTCTCAACAATTTTCTTTCCTTCTAAGACTCTAGCTTTCATATCTATTAAATCAATTATCCCTTTAAAATCTGTTTCTGCTCCTATAGGGATTTGAACGGGTACTACTTTATTTCCAAAAACTTCCCTTAGTTGTGATTCAACTTTTGAAAAGTTTGCATTTTCTCTATCCATCTTATTTATAAATAATAGATGTGGAACCTGACTTTCTTCAACTGAATCCCATGCCTTTTCAGTTCCAACCTCGATTCCCGAAACACTATCTACTACTATCATAGCGCTATCACACACATTAAGGCTTGCCACAAGCTCTCCAACAAAATCGAAATATCCGGGTGTATCTATCAAATTAATTCTTATGTCATTCCAATCGCATGGTGCTACAGCAGCACTAATTGAAATTCTTCTTTTTATTTCCTCAGGATCATAATCCGTTGTTGTATTTCCATCATCTACTTTACCAAGTCTGTCTAAAACTCCTGTGTTGTAAAGCATAGCTTCAACTAAAGAAGTTTTTCCAGAACTGCCATGTCCTATTAATGCGACATTCCTTAAGTTTTCCGTTTTGTAATCTTTCATAATAAATTCCCCCTAGTTTGATTTATTTAAATGGCTTTTATTTGACCAAAGTCTACTCTATTAAGTATATACTATATTTAAGGATTTTAAAAATATATCGTAATATAATTTTATCTGTATGCAGTGTAATTGTAAAGATAAAAATATAAATACAATTTTATTGACGGGGCATAATTAAAAGGTTAGAATAATAACTATATTTAAAAATCATATTTGAATTTTTTTTGATTTCTAATAAAAAAGCGAGGTGATATTGTGATAGATAGTATGGTTGCAAAACATGCCGCTTGGCCTAAAAAAGACGATATAATTTTTGCTCTTGCAGCTAAAGCACAAAGTGCGACAAAAGAATACGGTACGGATAAAGTCATTGATTCTACTTTAGGAGCACTTATGAATGATAATGGGGATTTAGTCTGTTTAGAAACCGTTTATAATGAATTAAAAACTCTACCAAATACTGCAATAGCTTCGTATGCAATGGTAGCAGGCCAACCCGATTTTTTAGAGGCTATAATAAAAAACTGCTTTAAAGATTATAAACCAAATGGATACATCAAAGCAGTAGCTACTCCGGGTGGCTCCGGTTCCGTTAGGCATACTATATACAATTATACAAACCTTGGCGATTCAGTATTAGTATCAGATTGGTATTGGAAACCATATGCTACTATTGCTGAAGAATACGGCAGGAAAGTGGAAAACTTTGAATTACTAAATGATAAGAATGAATTCAATGTGAAATCTTTTGAAAATAATTTCGAAAGACTTTTGAATAAACAAAAAAGAATAGTTACAATAATAAATAGCCCTGCACATAATCCTACAGGTTATAGCTTAAATGATGATGAATGGATAGAAGTCTTAAATGTAATGAAAAAAAATGCGGAAAATAAAGAAAATCGTATTACTTTGTTAGTAGACACGGCTTATATAGCCTATGCAGGTAAAGGAGATGAAAGAAGAAAGTTTTTTAAACTGTTTTCTGATCTTCCGAGTAATATATTAGTTGTAATTGCTCATAGTTTGTCCAAGAGCCATACCATGTATGGAATGAGAATAGGGGCAGCTATTTGCATATCTTCTAATAAAGAAATAGCTGATGAATTTTATTATTCATGCTCCCATTCCAGCAGAGCAAATTGGTCAAATTGTAACAGAGGGGCTATGGAGGTTCTGACTAAGATAGAAAATGATGAAACCAAGTTAAAGGCCTATGAAGCAGAATTACATAAATATAAAAACATGCTTCAAGATAGGGCAGATGCTTTTGTAAAGGCATCGGAAGAAATAGGATTAAAAATCTTACCCTATAGGGATGGTTTCTTTATCAGTATTCCATGTAAAAATGCTAAAGCAATAAGTGATGAAATGATAAAAGAAAACCTATTTTTAATACCGTTGGAAATGGGTTTGAGATTTGCAGTATGTGCAGTATCTAAAGAAAAGTGCAAAAAGGCTCCGGCACTTATTAAAAAAGCTATGGATAATATAATATAAAGTAAATAGGGCGGCATATGCCGCCCTATTTGTTTTATTATTTATCTTCAGCCATTGCTTTATATTTTTCATACTTCTCTTTAGCTGCTTCTTCCGCTTTTGCAAAAAGATCTTCAGCTATTTCTGGGAATGAACCTACTAAAGATGTATACCTTACCTGACCATCCAAAAATCCTCTAAAGCTTGCTTTTGGTTCTTTGGAATCCAATATGAACGGATTCTTTCCTTCATTTTTAAGCTCTGGATTGTATCTGTATAGATGCCAATATCCGGCTTCAACAGCTTGTTGCTCATTGGCTTGTGCACGCCCCATTCCTTCTTTAATACCGTGATTTATACAAGGAGCATATGCTATAACCAATGACGGACCGTCATATTTTTCAGCTTCAATCAACGCTTTAAGAAGTTGATTTTTGTCGGCACCCATTGCTACTTGTGCGACATATACATAACCGTAGGAGGCCGCAATCATGCCTAAGTCTTTCTTTGTAACTTTTTTACCTGAAGCAGCAAATTTTGCAACCGCACCTATTGGTGTTGCCTTTGAGGACTGACCACCAGTGTTGGAATAAACCTCAGTATCTAATACCAAAACATTGATATTTTCACCGGAAGCAAGCACATGATCTAATCCACCAAAGCCAATATCATAAGCCCATCCGTCTCCTCCAAATACCCATACGGATTTTTTAATAAGGAAATCTTTATTATCTTTAATTTCTTCAATAATTTTCTTTGCCTTCTCATCAGTGATATCTTTTGCTTCAAGAAGCGGTAACACTGTGAGGGTAGCTTTTTTACTTTCATCTGCATCGTTCATTCCGGCTAACCAAGCTTTAAATGCCTCTTTATAATTATCAGGTATATCCAATGCTATCGCTTCATTCATAAGATCAGCTATCTTATTTCTAATTTGTTTTGTCGCAATAGCCATACCAAATCCATACTCCGCATTATCCTCAAACAAAGAATTTGCCCAAGCAGGACCTTTACCCTCAGCGTTTGTACAATACGGCATAGACGGTGCAGAAGCTCCCCAGATTGATGAGCAACCAGTCGCATTTGCAATTAACATTCTATCGCCAAATAATTGTGTAATGAGTTTGGCATATGGTGTTTCTCCGCAACCTGCACAAGCACCGGAGAATTCTAATAACGGTTGTACAAATTGACTTCCCTTTACAGTAGTAGTAGGCATAAGATTGTCTTTTACAGGTACTTCCATCGCATAGTCCCAATTAGGAACTTGTTTCTCAACCTGTGTATCAAGAAGCTTCATAACTAATGCCTTATTCTTGGAAGGGCAAATGTCTGCGCAATTGCCGCATCCCGTACAATCCAACGGACTTACTTGCATTCTATATTGCAATCCAGCGAGTTCTTTTCCAATAGCCTTTTTAGTTTCAAAGCCTTCCGGAGCATCCTTAAGCTCTTCTTCTGTTACAAGTATTGGCCTAATTGCCGCATGGGGACAAACATAGGAACAGTGGTTACATTGGATGCAATTATCTACCTGCCATTCAGGAATATGGACGGCGACACCGCGTTTTTCATAGGCGGAAGTCCCCATGGGGAAATGTCCGTCTTCCCTACCTACAAAAGTACTTACCGGCAATGAGTCTCCTTCTTGTCTAGTCATGGGAATTAACACGTTTTTAATAAAGTCAGGTGCATCGGAATCTGCAGCTGCTTGTTCTTCAATTGCATCCTTCCAAGCAGGAGGTACATCAACTTTTACTAGAGCATCAATTCCTTTATCAACTGCTTCATAATTCATATCTATTACTTTTTGACCTTGTCTTCCATAACTATCAACAATTGCTTCTTTTAGATAAGTAATAGCATCATCCAACGGAATAACATCTGCAAGTTTGAAGAATGCAGATTGCATTATCATATTTATTCTGCTCCCTAAACCTATCTCATCAGCAATCTTTGTTGCGTTAATTGTATAGAAATTAATATCATTCTCCGCCAAGTACTTTTTCATAGCACCCGGAAGTTTCTCATCAAGCTCATCTTTATCCCACATACAATTAAGGACAAACGTTCCGCCTTTTTTCAAGCCTTTCAATAAATCGTATTGATATACATAGGCTTGATTATGGCATGCAACAAAATCCGCTTCATCTATTAAATATGTGGACTTAATCGGTTTTTTACCAAATCTCAAGTGAGAAATAGTAACTCCGCCTGATTTTTTCGAATCATATGCAAAATAACCTTGAGCATATAAATCAGTTTTATCTCCAATTATTGTTATAGCACTCTTATTAGCACCAACAGTACCATCTGAACCAAGACCCCAGAATTTACATCTTATGGTGCCTTCAGGAGCTGTGTTTACGCTTCCCTTTACTTCCAGGCTGGTATATGTTACATCATCTACTATACCAACTGTGAAGAAATTCTTCGGTTCAGGCTGTTTCAAGTTTTCATAAACAGCTATAATTTGAGCCGGTGTGGTATCCTTTGAGCCTAATCCATATCTACCGCCAATGATTAATGGTGCATTGTCTTTTTCAAAGTAAAGTGACCTAACATCTAAATATAATGGTTCTCCAATTGAACCCGGTTCTTTTGTCCTATCTAGGACTGATATTCTTTTAACAGACTTTGGTATTTCATTAAAGAAATATTTTGGTGAGAATGGTCTATATAGATGTACTTTTAACAACCCGACCTTTTCACCTTTTTCAATTAAATAATCAACTGTTTCTTCTATAGCCGCTGTTACAGAGCCCATTGCAATAATTATATTTTCTGCCTCAGGATGTCCATAATAAACAAAAGGCTTGTATGTTCTTCCGGTCAGTTCACTTATATCATCCATATAAGAAGCAACTATATCCGGGACTTTTTCATAGTACTTATTAGCAGCTTCTTTTGCTTGGAAGAAAATATCAGGATTTTGTGCAGTACCCTTTATTACAGGATGTTCAGGATTTAACGCATTATTTCTAAACTCCTTAACAGCCTCAAAATCAACAAGTTTTGCAAAATCTTCGTAATCTATTACTTCTATTTTTTGTATTTCATGAGATGTTCTGAATCCGTCAAAGAAATGTAAAAATGGAATTTTAGATTTAATTGCTGCTAAATGAGCCACTCCCGCTAGGTCCATAACTTCCTGTACCGGTCCCGCAGATAAAAGTGCAAATCCGGTTTGTCTTGTAGCCATTACGTCTGAATGATCACCGAATATGGAAAGAGCATGTCCTGCAACAGCGCGACCAGTCACATGAAATACACCCGGTAGCAGCTCTCCGGCAATTTTATACATATTAGGCACCATTAAAAGTAACCCTTGAGAAGCTGTAAAGGTAGAAGTCAAAGCACCGGCTGTCAATGATCCGTGTACTGCTCCGGCAGCACCTGCTTCTGACTGCAATTCAACGACCTTTACTTCTTGACCAAAAATATTTTTTTGACCATGTGCTGCCCATTCATCAATGAGTTCAGCCATGTTAGATGATGGTGTTATGGGGTAAATAGCTGCTACATCAGTAAAAGCATAAGCTACATACGAAGCAGCCGTATTACCATCCATGGATTTCATTTTTTTTGCCATCGAATAACCCCCTATAATAATTTAAAATTTAACGAATTGTCATATCTAAGTATATTAAAGTTTTGTAACAATGTCAATTTTAATAGAAGAAAATGACGTGCTAATTCTTAGAACTTGCACGCCATTGAAATTCCTCTACTTCATTCACATCTCACTTCTCACATCTCTCTTCTCATTTAACCACATTTAGAAAATCCACAATTCATACATATTACACAGCCACCTTCATGTTGAAGCTTTGAACCGCATTCAGGACAAACCTTTAACATACTCCAAGGTGTGCCTTCGTCCAGTGAAGCGGTCACTTCATTACCGGGAATATCGTTACCTTCACATCCTGTAGAACATCCTGAACAACCCTCACCGTTACATCCATTACCTTCTTCTTCAACTGCTTTTGTAAGCTCTTGAATAGTTTCCACATCTTTTACATCTACTTGCATGTTCAACACTTTTTCCAATGTCCTTCCTATTGCATCCGGACATGATAATACCTTGAGTCCCTTCTGCCTTAAAGTTGTATGACACCTTATGCCCCTTAATTGTCCAATTACTTCCTTGATA
>JALNWH010000049.1 GCA_023230985.1 Bacillota bacterium | reverse complement strand
TTAATCGGATTATATCCCTTTTCCAATAAGGATTTATATACAATAATCAATATTTCTGAAGGTTCATATACTTTATCCTTATCAACTTTAAATTTCATAGTTTCTTCGTGATTTGGTACCATCCCTACACCACCCTCCAAGTTATCTATTATGTTAATAATAATATAGCTTAGCATTTTTTTCAATGCCACCTAATTTTTTTATAAAATATTTTTGTATGTTACTTTATTTGGCTTTCTATAATAGACGGTATTACTTCGATTATTTGATTAATTTTATTGATATCTTTTATTCCTCCCTGTGCCATATCTTTTCTTCCTCCACCACTACCATTTCCTATCTTGGTAATCTCTTTTATGAACATGCCGGCATGTATTCCTGATTCAATTGCCGATTTATCAACCATCGACATAAATACAATTTTGTCTTTTTCTTTAATATATAGCACTATCAATGAATTTTTGATTTTATCCCTTAGTTTGTCACCTAATTGTCTGAGGCTTTCCATGTCTTTATTATCAACTTCCGCTATTAAATATTTAATACCTTTTATTTCTTTTACATTAGAAATATAGTCATCTATAGAACTAGCGGATAATTGATTTTTTAATTGTTGTACTTCTTTTTCTAATTCTTTAATCGCTTTAACATTGAAGTCCAACTTTTTGACTATATCATCATCTCCGGTTTTTAGTATTGCATTAATTTCCTGTAATATATTTTCTTTTTCTATCAGATATTTATATAACCCTTCACCTGTTATTGCCTCAATCCTTCTAACACCTGCCGCAATACTGTTTTCGGAAATAATTTTAAACATACCTATGTGCCCTGTGTTATTTATATGAGTTCCGCCGCAAAGCTCTATGCTATAATTGTCAACCTTAATAACCCTTACTTTATCACCGTATTTCTCACCAAATAAAGCCATTGCCCCCATTTTCTTCGCTGTTTCCATGTCCGTTTCTAATACCGTTACATCTCTTGCTTTCCATATTATTTCATTCACTTCTTTTTCCACTTTCATTATTTCTTCTTTTGTTAATGATTCATAATGAGTAAAATCAAATCTGAGTCTATCACTATTTACCAATGAACCCGCTTGTTCAACGTGATTGCCTAATGCGTTTTTTAGTGATTTATGAAGCAAATGAGTAGATGTATGATTTTTTGTGGTCGCCATTCTATTGGCTATATTAATTTCGGCTTTGCATGTATCACCAATCTTAATATTTCCTTCTACAACATTGCATTTATGAATATATATCTCATCGTTTACCTTTTGACAATCATATACTTCCAAAACAAAATTTTTAGACTTAATAAAGCCGGTATCACTTACTTGGCCGCCGCTTTCTGCATAAAAAGGAGTCTTATCAAGTATAATATTTATTGTCATTCCTTTGTGTGCCTCTTTAACTAGTTTATTATCTGCAATCACAGCCTTAATAATACTGTTTGATGCAAAACTATCATAGCCTATAAAATCTGTTTTTATTGTATTACTTAATCTTGAATAAATCTCCTCTTTCCATCCATTTTCTATACTTGATTTTCTAGCGGTTCTTGCTCTTTCTTGCTGCAATTTCATTTCTTTTTTAAATCCTTTTTCATCAACGGTAAATCCACCTTCTTCCAAGATATCTTTCGTCAAATCCAAAGGGAATCCATAAGTATCATATAGTTTAAATGCTGCTTCACTGGATAAGACACCATTACTTTCCATGGATTCCATATATTTTTCCAGTATATGCAGACCTTGTTCTAATGTACCTTCAAACCTTTTTTCTTCTATATCTATAATTTTTAATATATAATCTTCTCTTTCTTTTAGCTCCGGATACGCTTCTTTGCTAATTTCAATAACTTTTTTCGCTATTTTGCTAAGAAAAGTATTATCTATGCTTAACAATCTTCCGTGTCTTACTGCTCTTCTAAGGAGCCTTCTGAGGACATAACCGCGACCTTCATTACCTGGTAATATTCCATCGGAAACCATAAATGTAACACTTCTTATATGGTCCGTTATTACTCTGATTGATACATCGGTTTTTGGATCTTTCCCATATCTAACTTTACTCAATTGGCATACATAATCCAGTATTCGCTTAATAGTATCAATTTCAAATATGCTTGAAGCTTCTTGCATAACAGCTGCCATTCTTTCAAGACCCATACCGGTATCAATATTTGGATGAGCAAGCTTATTATAATTACCTTCCTCATCTCTATCAAATTGTGTAAATACAAGGTTCCAAAACTCTATATATCTGTCGCATTCGCAACCGGCTTTACAATCAAGATTTCCGCAGCCATATTTTTCACCTCTGTCATAGTATATTTCTGAACACGGACCGCATGGTCCTACACCTATTTCCCAGAAGTTGTCTTCCTTACCCAATCTTACTATCTTTTCATTTGGCACTCCTATTGTTTTATTCCATATTTCAAAGGCTTCATCATCATCTTGATATATTGTTACCCAAAGCCTTTCACTTGGCAATTCTAGCCATTCGGTACAAAATTCCCAAGCCCATTTTATTGCTTCAACTTTAAAATAGTCACCAAAAGAGAAATTACCTAACATCTCAAAAAATGTAGCATGTCTATCCGTCTTCCCTACTATTTCAATATCCGGTGTCCTGATACACTTTTGACACGTTGTTACTCTTTTATGCGGCGGTGTTTTTTGTCCGGTAAAATAAGGCTTTAAGGGCGCCATGCCGGAATTTATTAGAAGTAAGCTTTTATCTTCTTCCGGTACCAAAGAGGCAGATTTTAATCTTAAATGATCTTTAGTTTCAAAAAATTCAAGAAAAAGTTCCCTTATCTGATTCAATCCAAGTCTATCCATTGTTTTTCCCCCTAATTATAATAAAAAAACTCCATCCCATAGTAGGGACGAAGAGTTTGCTTCGTGGTACCACCCTAGTTGCCTAAAAAGGCCACTTTGTCGGTTTAAACCGCTGCAGTATAACGACTGCATCGTCATTTAGAAGCTCGGCAGCAGCTTCAACCGGTTACAAAGGAATTTCACCTGTTTTCCTCTCTCTGTTTGACTCTCCCAGTCTACTTATCTGCCTCATCGCTACGTATGAAATTATATCAAATTATATATTAGGGTTGTCTATTTGTCAATATTTATAATTTGATGTTTTTTTCTATAGTATAGATTATTGCTATTCGTACCTTAACTATTTCTGATAAGTAGCTTATTATATTTGCTACGGTTGCTGAGTTCCAAGGCTAATAATCTGTAGCTATTTCATTATTCATATTTGTTATACAGTTTTCTTAGATTGCTGGCTTGAATACCTTGTTCCTCTGCATACTGCTTAAATAATTGAGATACCTCTTCGTCCTCAACTTCTTTAGAGTACACTTCAAAGTCTCTAACCAATTCCATTGTATTTATCCAAGCCCTTTGCAAGCAATCTTTGCTATTCATTTTTACATCCATTTTTATTACACCTCCAAAGCTTTACTTTTAATTTTTGCTTTTGAAGATATTTTATTCACTAGGTTGATATGATTATGCCGCCACCAATTAAATATTCATCTTGATAGAATACAATTGATTGTCCCTTTGTTATTGCTCTTTGGGGCTTATCAAATATCGCCTTAATCCTTGTTTTATTTAAGGGAATAATTGTTGTCTCAGCTTCATTTGCAGTATAACGTATTTTCGCCTTAACTTTCATGGGTTTATATAAGGTATCAAACAAAATGAAATTAGTATTATCTGCAATCAATTCACTTTTAAAGACATGCTTTTCGTCACCTAAAATAATTACATTTTTATCAGCAATTATATCAACTACATACAAAGGCTTTCCTACCGCTATTCCCAGCCCCTTTCTTTGCCCTATGGTGTAGTTACCTATACCTTGGTGTTGACCTAATACATTTCCTTCGCTATCAACGAAATTTCCGGGTTTAAAAGCATTTTGTTTTCTATTGTGTATGAAGTTAATATAATTGTTGTCTTCTATAAAGCATATTTCCTGACTATCAGGTTTATTTGCCACTTCCAAATCTATCTTTTTGGCTATTTTTCTTATCTCTGTTTTTGAATATTCACCTAATGGAAGAAGTACATGTTTTAGCAAGTCTTGGGTTAAATTATAAAGGACATAGGTTTGGTCTTTATCTTCTGATACTGATTTTTTTACTAAATACCTATTGTTATCAAAATCATGCTCTATTCTCGCATAATGACCTGTTGATATATAATAGGCATCAAGTTCTTTAGCTTTTTTAAAGAACGCATCAAATTTTAAATGTTTATTGCATTCAATGCAAGGGTTTGGTGTACGACCTTCAAAGTATTCGTTAACAAAGTAATTAATTACCTTTTCTTCAAATATAGCTGTAAAATCCAGTACCAATAGCGGAATGCCAAGCTTATAGCAAATTCTCTTAGCATCGTCTGCAGCAGCAAAAGTAGTATAATTCTTTAATTTCATTATAGCCCCGATAACTTCATAACCTTTTTGTTTTAATAGATAAGCGGCTACCGAACTATCCACGCCACCGCTCATTCCAAGTAATACGCGATTATTCACAAATAAACACCTGCAATTAGTATTCTTTATTTATTATGTCTTTTTTTATAATTTTCTATAGCAGCATTAATTGCCTCTTCTGCAAGTACGGAACAATGTACTTTCTGCGGCGGAAGCCCGTCCAATGCTTCAACAACAGCTTTATTTGTTAGTTTCAAAGCTTCATCTATAGATTTACCTTTTATCATCTCGGTAGCAATACTGCTTGTTGCAATAGCAGCGCCGCAACCGTATGTTTTAAACTTAACATCGGTTATGATATCATCTTTAACTTTTATATAAAATCTCATAATATCTCCACATTTTGGATTGCCAACTTCTCCAACACCATCCGCATCTTCTATAACGCCTACATTCCTAGGTGAAGTAAAATGATCCATAACTTTTTCAGTATACATTCCTAATTTCCTCCTTTTACATCATCGTATAATGGTGACATTTCTCTTAATTTTTCCACAATGCCGGGTAAAACCTCCAGCACATACTCTATATCTTCTTCGGTATTTATTTCACCTATAGTTAATCTTAGTGAACCATGTGCTATTTCATGAGGTAGTCCAATTGACAATAGAACGTGAGAGGGGTCTAAGGAACCTGAAGTACATGCGGAACCACTTGAACCCGCTATTCCTTTTAAATCGAGGTTTAATAGTAGTGCTTCTCCTTCAATATATTTAAAACAAAAGCTGGCACTACCCGGCAGTCTCTTTTCCGGGTGTCCTGTTAATATGGTATATGGAATTCCATCCATAATACCTTTAACAAGCTTATTTCTAAGTTTTAAAATCTTGTTATTATTTTCATCAATATTTTCTGTAGCTCTTTCAATGGCTTTGCCGAGCCCTATTATGCCGGGAACATTTTCCGTACCGGCTCTTTTGCCTTTTTCCTGCCCTCCGCCATGTATCAGATTTTTTATTTTAACACCTTTTCTAATATACAATGCCCCAATACCTTTGGGACCATAAAATTTATGTGCCGATAAAGATAATGAATCTATGTTTTGTTCCTTAACATTAATTTTTATATTTCCTATTGCCTGAACAGCATCAGTATGAAAGTATATTTTCTTTTCCTTAGCTATATTGGCTATCTTTTCAATTGGCTGCACAGTTCCTATTTCATTATTTGCATACATTATTGAAATAAGAATAGTTTCATCGGTGATTGCATCTTTAAGCTCATTTATATTTATCATTCCATATTCATCAACGGGCAAATAAGTAACACTAAAACCTTCCTTCTCCAAGCTCTCACATGTATAAAGAGCTGCATGATGTTCTATTTTTGTAGTAATTATATGTTTTCCTTTACTTACATTAGCATATGTTATTCCCTTAATAGCCCAATTGTCAGATTCAGACCCGCCCGCTGTAAAATATATTTCTTCCGGCAAAGCGCCTATGGCCCTTGCAACTTTATTTCTTGCAATATCAATATGCTTCTTTACTTCTCTACCATAGGTATGTAAGCTTGAAGGATTGCCATAAAATTCAGAAAAAAAAGGTATCATTTCTTTCAATACTTCCTTATTGGTATAGGTTGTTGCCGCATGATCCAGATATACATTTCTCACGATATCACTGCTCCTCGCTTATTAATTTTTATTTAGATTTAGTTTATTGAAATCATTAACCATATCATCTAATGTAATTGAATCTATTACATTATTAATACTTTCGGATATTTTAAGCCAAATAAGACGTGTAGCACAATTATCTGCATTTATACATTCGTACTCTTCTTCATCCAATAAACATTCAGAAGGGGCTAATGGACCTTCCAGAATTCTTATTATTTCACCTACAGTAATATCTTTAGGATTCTTAGAGAGCACATAACCGCCCTTTGAACCCCTTATGCCTTTCACCAAGCCATTATTACGAAGAGGAGAAATAAGCTGTTCCAAATAAGTTGCAGAAAGTGCTTGTTTATCAGCAATTTTACTTAATGAAATTGAGCCGTCTTTGTAATTCAATGCTAATTCCAACATCATTTTCAACCCATACCTACTTCGAGTAGATAATATCAAAAAATTTACCTCCTTTTTTAATTCATACTAATTAACTCGGATATCTCTTATTAGATTAGCACCTTTTACTATGACTGTCAATTTATTTTTTTGTAGGTATAAAATATTTAAGGCACGGTATTAATACCGTGCCTATCTATATTAAATTGTTGATACTCATATGAGTATCAACAATACTGAATAGTTCTAATGCATTATATGCAAGTTTATATATTCTGTTTATATTTTAACAAAAAAGATATATTAATATTATGATTACCACTTTTACTAATGTATATTTATAAAAGGTTAGGGTGACCTAACCTTTTATAAATTATTTTATTTCCTATACTTTCCGTGATTATAATTATTTAACTAATTACATTTACAATTAATTAGATTTTGCTTACATTTATTACTTGCTATTCTTTTATTTTTATCTAAATTCTAGACTATATTTCATCTAGTTGTGGTGGATTGAAATTTGGTATATCCTCCAACTCGAAGCTATCACAAAAATCATCATCTGTACATTCATCAGTTATTTGACAATAGCCGAATACAGGTATGCATATCTGTACTTCCGCACTAAATTTTATAGCTACAAATATTCCTAGACCGGTGGTTAATACTCCGTTGTTCACTTGGTTATTTTCCTCATCTATTATTGATTCTGCTAAACATTGTAATTCGAAGTTTTCTTGTTCTATAAAATGTACCAACCTGTCAAACGTTTCTTGGTTAGCATCCGGATAAACTCTTTTTACACCAAAGTTAAAACAAAGTTCTCCATTATGCCCCTTGGATAGTTTTGTTCCTGAAGGAATACTCTTTACTTTAAGCTTTATTATATTGTTATTTTCATCTTTAGCATATACTTGAGTACAACATTTTCCCGCAAATCTTAATCGCTTTTGACTGTTTATAGAGGCATCGCTAATTTGTTGATTCAGAATTTTACAATGTCTCAATATAAGCATCGGATTTATAACAGAACTATAATTTTCTGGGCAACCATCTGTTTCAAACTCAATACCATCTATACACTCTCTCAAAACAAACTCATCGAATACTTTTTTAACTTTTACACATTCCTTAAATACTTCTGTTTCATTCATTAAGAGTGAGCCGGTACATTGAACTTCCGGCAAAGCCATATATTAACACCTACCTTATTGATTTTTACTTCATAGTATATAATATGATTAGGTGAACATTATGTGTAATGCTTTTAACAATTAATATGCAACATAAAAGCTTTTATAATGCCATATATATTTATAGAGTTAAATATAGGTGGTGATAATGGTATGAATATAAAACACCCATATTATATCATAGTTAATTCTAAAGGTATTAAAACTTATTTTTATTATAAAGATTCTGCTATATATTATAATTCAACGGATACTGATTATTCCAAAATAGAAAAAATCTTAGTTAACAAAGTTTCTGAAAACTTCATTTGCACTGTATCTGAAAACGATACTATTTGTATTTTATGTGAAGCTTTAAGCAAAGATATACTTCTTTTTATAAATGACGGTTCCGGATGGCATATGAATAAAATACCTGTCTTTACTAATATTTCACATGTCTTTTTAATTGATATGTTTTTCATTAAAGATAATTTTAATATTCTCTTTTACGGTAAAATGCCCTTAATTGATTATTTCACTATTTTTCACGCTATCAGGAAAAAAGATAGATGGGAAATAATTAATGTATGCAAAATATTTTCAACGGAAGTAAACCGTGAATCTTTCAAAATATTAGTTAAGAATGATATCATTAATTTAATATGCACTTCCAATAACAATAATCAAATAGTTTTAAAACATTATATATATGATTCTTCAATAGAAAAATGGTATGAGAATAGAATAATAAATATTTACTGTAATAACAGTTTGAAAATTAAAATGCAGGCCGTTTATAATGAAGTATACTTAGTATGCTTTTTTATTGAAAATAATAATTTGACCTTCTTAATCTTTAAAAAAAATAATGACCTTAAATCTCCCTTTTCGTTGTTAGATTCTAGCAAAATAACTATTTCTAATAATATAGGTTTATTTTATTTTGATCTAAAAGATTATGTACTAAAAATTACGAGTATAACAGATTATAAAATGCAAAGCTGGAATTATGATTTGCAAAGTAAAGATTTGCTTAGTGAAACCAAATTGTCTCATAACTATAGTATTGCAGAATTAAGATATATTGAATTAGTAAAGAATCTCGGAAAAGGGGAGCTAATTAAAGAAGAGAAAATATTTATTATTAATGATAATTTTGAAGTAAAGGAATTTCAGTTTAGCATTACAAATACAACTTCCTTATCTGACAACAAGCTGTATGCCTTTGGAAAAGAAAGCGGGAATCAAACTGATTGTATCATTAATAGAATAGATTTTTTATCTGAAAAGATTTCAAATTTAGATAACAAACTTATGAAATTGATAGATGTTGAACCAAAGGTCAATTATTATAAAAATTGCAAACACAATAATCAGACCTATTCAATTATAGAAAGGAAAGTGCCTTTAAACGATAGTAGGTTTAAAGAAAAGTTTATGAAATCGAAACCGGGAACTTTTAAACTCAATGATGGAGTTCTCTTAAAAGGTAAATTTTCAGACCATATAATATCAGATGAAAAGAAAAGTATGGGGTTAAGCGAAAACAATGACAAAACTGGAAGTGAAGCTGTAAAAGTTGAGGCAGTTATAAATGAAAAAAACAGGTTTTTAAAAGTTATTGAAAGTTTATTTAAATAACTTAAATCAAAACAATAACTAATTAAAGATAGGGAGTTTTAGTACCCTATCTTTATTAGCTATATAATGATTCTTAAATAATGTTCTTGCTTACGTATTTTGAAGTGGATAGTGCAAGTAAAGCACCATAGTCCAATAAAAAGTCTATATGATCGCCAACCTGATATTTCGTAGAACTATCAGTTACATCAATTATCATATGATCACTGCTGGCACCTAATACAATCAATCTATCATCCATGGGAATCAATCCGTCAACCTTAACATCTTGCTTGCCAATTGCAAGAATTGCACGTTTTCTTAGTCCTCTATCTTCAAATACCGGTTTTTCTCCGAATGCATCGACTCCTATTTCGCCAATAGGAATTGAAGGTTTTTCTTTAAGCTCAACTATTTCGGCTGAAAGGACAAAACAATCATTATAAGAGTCTTTTATTCTATTGCCATAAGCAGTTTCATTTCCTAAAACAATGGATTCACCGAGCCTAACATTATTGATACCTTTGGGTATGCTCCCATCATCAATAAGATATATGCTGCTTGAATTTCCACCGGATATTATATCAAGTTTAATACTATGTTTATCTTCAATGGCTTTAGCAATTTCCAGTAGTTTTGATAAATTATCCACCTTTGGTATAACTGCACCGTAACAGGTGAGATTTGTCCCTATACCCTTAAGATTAATTCCCTTTAAGCCAATCAATTTATCAACAAATTCTACAGCATCATCCATCCATACGCCTTCACGCAAATCACCTAAATCAACCATCAAAATGATATCATGTGTCATACCGTGTTTCAATGCGGCTTCGGATAAGGCTTTAATAACTGTGTATTCAGAGTTTAAGCTTATATCTGCATATTTGATTACGTCATCAACATTTGAAAGCATGGGGATTCTTAGTAGAATTTTTGGTATATTCAAGTGCTCTATCTTTTTCAAATTTTCTATTCTGGATTCTGCTATATAAGAAGCACCGCCTCGAATCATTGCTTCAACTAATTCCGGTAATGCACAAAAAACTTTTGAAACTGCCGCCACACTT
Source organism: Bacillota bacterium (assembly GCA_023230985.1). Classification (GTDB taxonomy): domain Bacteria; phylum Bacillota; class Clostridia; order Lutisporales; family Lutisporaceae; genus JAAYKT01. The sequence goes on along the minus strand of JALNWH010000049.1, from coordinate 3,223 downwards.
ATATTATGTTTTGCACACCTATCTACAAGTATTCTTGTATTATGCTCCAGCTTTTTGACATCAATTTTTAGAGAAGGATATGACATTTTTCCCCTCCTAACATCCATTATTAATCTTCATATCCAATACTTTTTTTCATGAGAAGTACGGCCTCCTCCGGGTATTTTTTAGATAAAACTCCCAAGGAAGCAAAAATATAAAACTTATCTATTAAAATCTCAGCTTCTTTACCGGGGTAAAGTTCCAAACCTTTGCCCCGTCCGGCAGCGCTTTTTAGAACCGTTATATTATTTGGTAAACGGGTTAATGCTCCCCCTGTTCCTATTATATATTTGATATTTGATAAATCCTTACCTTCAGCAATTGTTTTTTTGCCGGAAGGTCCGTAAATATATCTTAGCCTACCTGCATGTCTTGCTAAAGAGATAAGTACCGCCTCTTTAGCGAGCCTTTCGATAAACCTTTTTTCTATTTCAGTTTCAGGAATGGGATTGGCACTTGCTACTAATTCTTCTACATTTTCGAATTCTTCTTCCAATTCAGATCTGTTTATTTTTTCAATTATATGTTTTTGATTAATAAATACACCTAAATCGCCTTCAACAGTTCTTTTTGCATAGGGTTCGGGACTTATCAAGAGTTTATTTATTTCTTCGGAGCCTTCTGTTACTGAATGCACGTCTGTTGTGGCTCCGCCTACATCAAAGACAACCAAATCGCCTATGCTTTCTTTTAACAGTCTTGCTGCCTCCATAACAGCCCCCGGTGTAGGTATTATTGGTCCGTTAACCATATCTCTGACTGTAGTCATACCGGATGCATGTATAATGTGTTCTTCAAAAACTTCTTGAATGACTTTTCTTGTAGGTTCAATATTCAAAAAATCTATTCGTGGGTAAACATTATCAACTAAATAAAGTTTAATACCGGCTTCTTCGCATATTAAAGAGACTTCATCTGAATTTTCTATATTACCGGCATAAATAATAGGTATATTAAGGTTTAAAGAAACTATCTTTTCCATATTATCCAAAGCAGTTTCTCTTTCACCGTAATCAACACCGCCGGCAACTAATATTATATTCGGTTTAATATCGACTATCTTTTTTAAATCCAGTCTTCTTAATTTGCCTGCAGTAACCATTTTAATTATACCGCCGGCACCTAGTGCAGCTTCCCTTGCTGCCCTGACAGTCATATCGTATACTAAACCGTGTACGGTCATTCTTAAGCCACCTGCTGCACTGCTCGTTGCAAGCATTTCCGAGTATTCAATACTATCGACATCAAGCTGCTTTTTTAGGCTTTCAACGGCTCCCTTTAGTCCTATAGTAACATCACCTTCCAATACGGAAGTAGGGGCCTGCCCCTGCCCAATAAACTTTGGGCAGGGAGTCCCAATTCCATGGAAAGCATTTACTACAGTGGTAGTACTTCCTATCTCTGCAACCAGTACATCAATTTTCATTTCCTTCTTTTGCTTCCCTTCTCTTTTTAACAAGGTAGCTAGCTACTTCTATTCCATGTGTACCTCGTCCAAAACCTACATCCATACCTGCTTCTTTTGCTATTTCATTTGTTACTTGAGTACCGCCGACTGCCAGTATAATTTTGTCCCTGATACCTTTTTCAACACATAGTTCATGAATTTTCTTCATATTTTTAATATGAACATCGTCATGAGTGATAATCGTACTTGCAAGTATGGCATCTGCTTTTGTTTCTATTGCCGCATCAACAAGCTTTTCAACCGGACAGGAAGTCCCTAAATATAGATATTTAACTCCGAAACCTTCAATACCGCCGTGTTTTATATCCAAAGTTTCTTTTAGTCCTACAGAGTGTTCGTCTTCTCCAACTGTGGCAGCGACTACAAACAGAGGTTCTTCTGCAATAGCATTTCGTACTTCTTCTTCGGATAGTACAGGTTCTTTTTCGGGTATTACTAGTTCATCAACATTGATATCAAATTTTACTTTGCCCTTTATTTCAACTAAAGTACCTTCTGCAGGATGCATAACGTTCTTATGAATTACTGTAACATCCTCTAATCCCATGTTTTCTCCGCATTTGATTGCGGCAAATTCAGCTGTTCTTTCGTCCAAAGGTAAGAATATTGTAATAGCTACAACACCGTCCGCTCTCCATTCAACTTCAGGTTTTACAATATTGGTATCATAGTATTTTTCTAATTCTTCTAACCTTACATTTACATTGTCTAACTCATCTAATTCATCAATATAAACAATTTTAGACGGGTTTTCAAAGGTATCTCCACCTATTGCATCAGATGCCTTTTCTAATCCTTCAGGTATACAATTATATCCATAGTGAACAGATACGGGTGCGAAGTAGTCCTCATCTCTTTCAAATATCATACCAACACCAACACCGCCATCTATCTGTCTTGGTATACCATCACCATTTCTTTCAGGATAGTTGCCGCTATCAATAAAGAAACCATCTTCAACAGCCTTGAAGTATCCGCCAACTTCGAGGATTTCTTCCATGAAAAGTACTGCTCTTTCTTTTATCTCTCTAACATCTTCACCCAAGATGCCATCTCTATCTATTTTAACCATTTCTCTCAAGCCATCCATACCGTTTAAAGCTTGTTTAGCGGTATCACAAGCAGCGATATTGTAATAATGCCACGGCACATTTCTTCCTTCGTCAGGAGTTATAGTGGATTGAATATCAGCACTTGTAAGTCTGGAAACTATCATATTGAGGGTATGAGTAACTGTAGCTTCTTTTGCATCAGATTCCATATATTTAGTGTTTTGTTGCGCTCTCATTTTGTATTCACTAAAGAAATCTCTAAGTGCTACCGCATAGGGTAAATCCAATCTCATACATGGTGCAGGTGTACCTGTCGGCGGTACAGTTGATAAAGCTATATTTTCAGGTTTCATACCAATTTTTCTAGAAAAAGCGGAGTTTATAGCATGCTGCACCATAAGTTCAGGCATGACTTTCCAGGCTTTCATAGCGGTAGCATTTGCATTATGCGCTCCGTCTATTTGCAACATGTCTGCCCAAACCATGACTTTCTTTGCTTCACATGCATCAACAAAGCTTCTAATCATATTAACATTTCTATATAAAACATTGTACTGGGGGTCTTGATGGGCTCCATTTACTCCTTCTTCTGCAAACATAACTGCAATATCAGGACCTGCTACCCCTGATACATAAGAGTGAAAGTTTATAGGTCTTCCTA
>JALNWH010000048.1 GCA_023230985.1 Bacillota bacterium | reverse complement strand
CCTCTAAATTGAACACCTACATTGCCATCTGTTTCGGTTTCAATCCTTATTCTAATGGATTAGTAGCTGCAACCTAAAAAAAATTGGGTTACGAGATAATCCATTTTAAAGTTTCAATCCTTATTCTAATGGATTAGTAGCTGCAACGTTGTCTTTAAAACCTATACCTGTGTGGTCTGTGTTTCTGTTTCAATCCTTATTCTAATGGATTAGTAGCTGCAACCAGCGGCACATGAATTTATATTACTTAAAGAGCGATTGTTTCAATCCTTATTCTAATGGATTAGTAGCTGCAACGTTAAACATACCTTTGCCTATATCCTTGAATATACGTTTCAATCCTTATTCTAATGGATTAGTAGCTGCAACTAAAACGAATGAATGAAGTTTGGAATGAGTTGACTAAGTTTCAATCCTTATTCTAATGGATTAGTAGCTGCAACACAGCAGAGAAAAAGCGGAGGAGATAGCAGAAGAATGTTTCAATCCTTATTCTAATGGATTAGTAGCTGCAACTACTGACACCCGCACTGACCACACGCAGGGTGTCAAAGTTTCAATCCTTATTCTAATGGATTAGTAGCTGCAACGATGAGAAGCTTATAATAACAACTGAATTTGGAAAGTTTCAATCCTTATTCTAATGGATTAGTAGCTGCAACTTAATCCTAAAGCCTTGTTTTCATCTTCAATTGCCGAGTTTCAATCCTTATTCTAATGGATTAGTAGCTGCAACACGAAACAACAAATGCGGAATATGACATAATAAAAGCGTTTCAATCCTTATTCTAATGGATTAGTAGCTGCAACTCTTCATATGCACCAGGCCATAACTCTGTCTCTTTATGTTTCAATCCTTATTCTAATGGATTAGTAGCTGCAACAGTGGGGGGTATAAAGCATGCGTAAGCTGATATATAGTTTCAATCCTTATTCTAATGGATTAGTAGCTGCAACAGCCATTGGCCCTAAGGATGATTTAGTAGTAGTCAAGTTTCAATCCTTATTCTAATGGATTAGTAGCTGCAACTCCACCTTTAATTGATGGCGTGCTTAGGCAAGGACAGTTTCAATCCTTATTCTAATGGATTAGTAGCTGCAACTGCTTATAGAATTAATCGAAGCGGCTTTAGGGTTAATGTTTCAATCCTTATTCTAATGGATTAGTAGCTGCAACAAAGAAGGATAATCCGCTTCTATGGAGAATATTGGAAGTTTCAATCCTTATTCTAATGGATTAGTAGCTGCAACGAAAAAGTGAATAATTATCCAAAGGATGGTACTTGTTGTTTCAATCCTTATTCTAATGGATTAGTAGCTGCAACAGTTTAAAAGTTGGGTAAAGATTAAGTCAAGTGAAATGTTTCAATCCTTATTCTAATGGATTAGTAGCTGCAACCCGGGAAAAAACTTGCGTCAATTCGGAATTTTTGGAAGTTTCAATCCTTATTCTAATGGATTAGTAGCTGCAACAAGCTCATGACGTTCAGTGTGCCACAGGAAGTCCAAGTTTCAATCCTTATTCTAATGGATTAGTAGCTGCAACTGATGAAAACGGCAAGGGTGGAGAAAACCTCAAGATGTTTCAATCCTTATTCTAATGGATTAGTAGCTGCAACGATATTTCCTAAAAGAGATAGATGGATGATAGCAAGGTTTCAATCCTTATTCTAATGGATTAGTAGCTGCAACAGTAAAAACAGCTTTTGATGTGGTAATAGCAAGTGGTTTCAATCCTTATTCTAATGGATTAGTAGCTGCAACATTATTCGGTATGGCGGTATCAAAATAGAGATGATAGTTTCAATCCTTATTCTAATGGATTAGTAGCTGCAACGCTAAAAAAGCTACTGATACTCTTGATAGGATTGAGTTTCAATCCTTATTCTAATGGATTAGTAGCTGCAACGGACATAAAGCCCTTCTTTGTGGCGGTGGCCTGCTTGTTTCAATCCTTATTCTAATGGATTAGTAGCTGCAACTGAATTAGACCATATTGTAAAAGAAGAATTTAAAATGTTTCAATCCTTATTCTAATGGATTAGTAGCTGCAACTAAAACCACTTATCATGTTTTCGCCCCAGTCTACTAGTTTCAATCCTTATTCTAATGGATTAGTAGCTGCAACAAATAGAAGAAGCAATAGACTTGATAGAATATGCCAGTTTCAATCCTTATTCTAATGGATTAGTAGCTGCAACAGGAGATAAGTTATTAAGCCAATCAACTAGATTTTGGTTTCAATCCTTATTCTAATGGATTAGTAGCTGCAACTATACCAACAATTAGGAGAATTGAGATAGATGGAAGTTTCAATCCTTATTCTAATGGATTAGTAGCTGCAACACAAACGCAGGACTTGTTTAATGCTCTTAGACTGATGTTTCAATCCTTATTCTAATGGATTAGTAGCTGCAACTCTTTTAAGGTGTAATTCACTTTATCTACTTCGCTTAGTTTCAATCCTTATTCTAATGGATTAGTAGCTGCAACTTGATACCGCCATACCGAATAATCAATTATAAACATGTTTCAATCCTTATTCTAATGGATTAGTAGCTGCAACAGACATAATAGCCAAACGCGTGGATGATGAATGGGCATGTTTCAATCCTTATTCTAATGGATTAGTAGCTGCAACTTCAATATTTTCTTTCAAGGCATTGTAATCATACTCTGGTTTCAATCCTTATTCTAATGGATTAGTAGCTGCAACAACATAACCCCACCTCTCTATTCCATTGTTACTTGGTTTCAATCCTTATTCTAATGGATTAGTAGCTGCAACGATGAAATCTGACAAAGATAGATTTAAAAACTTAAAAGTTTCAATCCTTATTCTAATGGATTAGTAGCTGCAACCTTTAGGATATAAAACGCTATCAAGGGTTTGTTGCACGTTTCAATCCTTATTCTAATGGATTAGTAGCTGCAACATGGGAATTAAAACACTCAGAAAGTATAGAATCGATATGTTTCAATCCTTATTCTAATGGATTAGTAGCTGCAACTTCATTTAAAAACCGGCACTGCATGGACTAAGCCAAGTTTCAATCCTTATTCTAATGGATTAGTAGCTGCAACATCTGCAGAATGTATGATATTGATGAAAGGAGGTATGTTTCAATCCTTATTCTAATGGATTAGTAGCTGCAACAGCAAAATCACTCACATGCCTTGATATCCTTCACTTTTTCGCTTAACCTGATCCTATTTAAATTTGTCTTTCTAATTATAAATTCCCATAAATTCATCTTTTCATCCTCTATTTTCACTTCAAACATAAAGCCTTATGCTTTCATTCCCAATGTTTAAAGAGTCCAGCAGTAATAAAATTTAATAAATCATGTTCCACATTATGTAATATCTTGTTTATCTTGCATCTATTGTTTTTCTTCAATCCTTTTTATTACCCCAAAACCCCTGGATACAGACTTTCCCAATCCCAAGTAATCCGGTATATAAAAATTAGTTTTGAAATTACCTTTAAACGCTAACATAGCCTGGTTTTTAAAATTTACTGTACATTGAGTTAAATCAAGTTTTGCATTTATTCTTTCTTGAATAAAATATGACAATGATTTTGAAACAGATAATAAATTGCCGACTAAAACTTTTGTCAATATTTCATTTTTCCCTTTTTCATTTTGCGATAAATATCTTTTGTAATTATTTTGATTTAATGCCATCCAAGGGCTTTCAAATAAGTATTTAATAGGTTTTTCTGATATCCCAAACTCTTCCTTTTTAATTATAAGCTTTTTTTCATTTATATTCTTTATATCACCATTTATATCTATTTCTTTTAAATCAAAAGACAATTTTGTTAAAGTATTTATTGCCTCATTAATTGCAATAAGAGCAGGAGTTTTGTCAATTATTTTGTACTGAATCATAGGATATCCATATTTATAGGCATCGTTACCAATATGGTTATGAAGATCTACATATTGAGGATATTTATCCGCAATAAATCCTCGCAGTTTTGGAATATCACGTCGATTTATCAAATTGTTCTCTAATTTCAAAATTAAAATATCTATTTCCATTATTGACCTCCATTATAACATATAGTCACCTATTTCTCCTCTTATAAAACCGGTTTGGATATCGTAGACAGTTTCCAACATATCCATTGATGCATACAGAATATATTCATTATCAACATTAAAGTGCTTTTTCACCGCTTCCTCAGGTACACTGACTACGTATTCTAAAAATTCTTTTTTTATTTTTGAAAATTCCTTCTTCCTAACAAATCTATCTTTTATTTTAGATAATTCTTGAAATTTTGCCCATAACTTTCGCGCTTCTTCATCTAATTCAATAAAAACTTCTATTGTCTTATAGCTCGTTGAAATTAAGGAAAAGACTCTTTCATTTTTCTTTTTATTTTCAGTATATTCAAAAGCATCTTTGTAATTAAGATTATTAATCATATCCAATAATTCTTTCCCTTCCCCATCATCACCATATTTATAAAGTTGTTCAAAATATTTGTTGGACAAATTCAATATATCTTTCTCCTCTATCTCAACTATGCCTTTCAAAGTTTTTTGAGTTTTGTCTAAAAGCAATGCATCATAAACATAACTGCTATAAGGCTTATCCTTATTGTTTTCATCTGTCAAATTTACAGGCTTTACTATACCCGGATTCTCTCCTCCTTCTCTGTTGCATCTGCCGGCTACTTGATTAATACTATCAAAGGGGCCAAAGTCCCTATACACTATATCCAAATCTATATCTACACCTGCTTCCACAACCTGAGTAGAAATAACAATCTTTTTGCCCTTATATTTTTTTATCTCTTCTATTCTTTGATGTTTATGTTTAGGAATTATATTGGAAGAAAGATAGAATATTTTATAGTCTCCTTTAAATTCATTATAAATGTGTTCCCATATGTTAATTGAGCCTTTAATAGTATTTAAAACTATTAAAATACTTTTATCAGAATTATCCTTTATTTCTTTTTCAAGTATCTTTTTGAACTCTTCCAAATTCATAGGATTATTAAGTAATTCACAATTTAATCTTATACGATTAAAACTTTCAAAAAAGTAGTTCTTTTTTGATGCCAATTCTGATATTTCCTTATCCTTCTCTGAAAATATCAAGGGCATTGTTGCCGTCATTAATATAAAATAGCAACCTGCAAATTCTGCCATCAATTTAAAAACATTCCTAACCAAGCTCCAATACTTAAAAGGTATTGATTGAATTTCATCTAAAATAATTATAGAATTTGCTATATTGTGAAACTTCTTAAATTGTCTATTTTTATTCGTAAATACTGAATGAAAAAGCTGTACAAAGGTACTGACGATTATTTGTGAATCCCAACTTTCAATAAAATGTTCTCCTATTTCATGCTCATATAAATCTGATGTGTCTTTTCGATATTCTCTATTAGAAAGATAATGATGTTTAATAATAGTGTTTTCTACATCGGTTTCTAAGACTTTGCAAAATACATCATAATTTTGCTCAATTATTGATGTAAATGGTAAAACGTATATTATTTTCGGAATATATCCTTTTTCTTCAGCAATCCTATTTTGTAATGCTATTGCAGCATTTAATGCCGCCAAAGTTTTACCGGAACCTGTGGGCAGATTTATTGAAAGTATCTTGTTGCTTAAATCCATACTTTTAATACTGTCATTTATATTTATATAGGCTTGTTCTCTTAGTCCAGGTGGTTCCAATTCTTTACCAAACACCTTTCTTTTATAGTTATCAACTATAGTTTTATCAATCTTATTGTTGTTAATAGTTTTATAATTAATATAATCCTCTATATTATCATTTACGCTATGATAAATTGCCTCTATTTTATCTGAATACACTAATAAAGAAAATAGCATGTTAATTATCAGATATCCTTCTACTGATTTTATTTTTTTTAACTTCTTTATAAATTGAATACTTCTTAATCTATTTAAAGATTGCTTAATATCTTCCCAAACCGTATTACTAAAATCAGTTATCAAATCTAACTCCGAATAAATATCATCCAATTGTTTTTTATTTAAATTTTCATATTGCTTGTCTAATTTATCCAAAACTACCTGATTTCTGAATTTTGAACAAAAATCATTTACGTTACTTAAATTACCATGATGATGGCTTACAATAAACAAAGCGATAAAAGCATAAAGTTCATTATCAAATAATTTGTAGGCAATATAATATGCAAGTACACCGGAGATGAGCCCGTGATCTTTCATTTCACCATAACTCCCGATATCAAGACCTTTTTCTATATCACTCATATAGTCTTGAAAATACCGCATGGCTTTACCTGAATCATGCATCATAAGACATACCCTATTTATAGACAATAAAGCCTCATAGTCAATCATAGAAAAACTTATCTGCTTACCTTTTAGTAATCTATCACCTATTAGATAGGTATTCATCAAATGAGATTTCAACGCTTTACCCGGATGGGATTTTAACACACAGGCCACCTCCTCCTATACTTACAATATTATTATTCTTTCTTTTATATCTATCAAATGATAAAATCCTCTAAACCTTCCTGCTATTTTACGACCGTTTTTTTCAAAAATTACTTCCCCGTAATCAGTAACTTTTCTGTCGTTATCAAGTTCCAAAGGAAGGTTCTCGCTAAAATATTCATAATCATAATTAAATACTATATCTCTCGGTTTAATATTCTTTAGCGGTACAACACTGTTGACTTCAACTGTTCTCTCTGCATCTGAATCCTCCATACCGGAATATTCGCCGATATAATTAAAATTCGCCAAATTCTCACTTAGACCCATGGTCGGAGTATAGATTGTCGTATGATCTTTTAGATGTTTTTTAAAAGAGCTGTATAATTTTTCATCGCCATGGTTAAAATAAATACGATATCCCGGATTCTGTAAAAGCTCAAATCTTGTAGGGTTTTTCCCGATAATTTTAGTCATAGAATCGTTAAAGTTAAGAAGATTAATACCCAGTCTTATCTTTTTTACTGGTTTTTTAAGTGCAATAGCAATATCAGCTTTATCCTTAGTAAAATACTGTATATATATTTTTTTATCAATCCCGCATATAGCAGCAATTATGCCTGAAATAGCTGTTCGGGGGGGTATGGAAAAAGTAAGAGGGGATGATGTTGTATATGGCTTTTTAAAATGTCCATATGATGACCAAAGGTCAAAAACTAAAAATTTTTTTGCCATAATAATCCCTCACTTAGTAAGTTATTTCTTCAAAACTTAAGCCGGTCTCCTCTTTAAAACAAAAATCTTCCCCTTCATACTGGAGCTTTAATGTTCTATCATAGATGTAAAATATCTTTTCAATTTTATCTTTATTATCAAATAATTCTTTTAACAACGTTGTAAGATCAAGCTTATAATCTTTTGTGCTTCTAATCTTAAAATCTTCCATTTCAGATTCTATATTTATCTTTTTTTGCAAATCTCCTATAAAATAATTTAAATCCTCTTTGTATTGCACTCTAATATATAACCTAGGCATATGTCCCATCTTTGATCTGGTGATAAGATTTTTGGTACCGTTCCAAATAGCTTCTTCCATTAAATCAATGTCTTCTCCTTTTAGCATAGTTTCTTTTGCGGCATTTTCATTAATAATCCCGTGAAAAGCAATGAGAGAATAGGGTAATATATATTCCTCTCTAAATGTTTTCGCCTTGCCGTCCTTTGATGCAAAAGCGCCGGTGCCTTTGATATGCTTTGTATTTACCTTGTTTAAGGATCTTCCCATATTAAATTGAACAGGTCCCGTAAAAGTTATTGAATCTTTCTCTAAAGGTATTACACCTCCAAAAAGCCTTATATCTATTGCTTTTTTTAAAACTTCTTCTGGACTATCGTTAAAATCCTTTGCCCTACTTTTTCCGTCTTTTAAACCTTTTCCTTTTTCCGATGCAACTTCTTTTACAAAAATATCCTTATCACCTTCACCATCATAGCCTTTGTAATTCAGCAGATAATCCCTTATTGTTCTTTTTAACCTTACATCGGTTACAATATTAATACCTGTTTCTTCATCTATTCTTGGCTTGTTCTCATCTAAAGGGTCACCATTAGGATTCGCATCTGTCACATCATAGATGAACAATATTTCTTCTCTATTTTTGATCACTGTTATCCTCCCCTTCATTTCCTTTATTTTGAGATTTGAATTTATTGCTCAAAGATAAACCTAAGGTGAAATAAAAGCTTATTTCATTATTGGTTAAACTAATTGGTTGGAGTAGATACTCGCCTATGAGTTCTTCAAGAGTAATATAATAATTTTTCCCGTATTCATTTAACTTGTTTATCGCCTCTACATAAATTCTCTTCATAGTCTTTTCGTCTATATTTAAACCGTTAAGCCTACTATAAAAAGGCTTTGAGCTTTTTTCCTTATATTGTATATTCATTAGCTTATTGGCTAAATCACCGACTAAAAATGCCGCCTTTTTACCAGCTGTATCAAAGATTTCATTATTAGTATCAAAAAATTCAATATAATCCTTTTTCTTTTCATTAATTTCCACCATGAAGTTATCAACTCCTTTCTCTTTTTTATCAAACAACAGTAAATTTTCAATAAACAACATACATATAAGCCCTAAAAGAATAGATGTACTAAAATTCTCCTCTTTTGAAAAAATCCAACGTGTTTTTTCCATTATCCTGTTCAATACAAAATCATAACTTATTTGCCTGCTTTTAAATATATTGTTTAAGATTTCTAAAAAATGCTTGTCAAAATTACCTTCTTCCTTATTATTAGGAAGAAAGTACCTTAACTTATCAAAAGTGAACCTATTATTAGTCAAGCTATCAAGTATGTTTTGTGAATACTTATTCTCAAGCTGTTCCTTTACTCTTAAAATATTTTTGATTCTACTTGGAACAACATCTTCAATAAATAATAAAATTCTAAATGCAGCATTTTCTTCTTTGTAAATCAAAATATTATAGTTCATATTATTGTCGTTATCTTTCATTAACTCAATAAATCCATCTTCGCTGTTTAATAAGTTATCTTTTACTTCCTCTGCAGTTGAAAGTTTCGAACCTTTCTCAAGTTCTCGCAAAATAAAATGCATATCTTCGGTGACAGACTTTTCAGGCATCATTACTTTCGGAATAACAAAATAATTGAAACTGGAAAATTTAGATCGTAAATTGTTGAATATATATTTCTTTCCAGCATCTAAAACATGTGCGCAGTCAAGGCATACGGGATAGTTTATCCATGAGTTTTCTTGATTAAATCCACCTGTTACAAAGCTTTTTTTATCTACAGTATAAAAATTATAAGTGTTGACAAACCCCATGACTTCCTTTTCTTTATTGCAATAATAACATTTCCCATAACCCCTTGATTCTTTTTTATACTTATAATAGAATCGCTCATCATTTATTTTTTCAAGATGTTTAATATAAACAGGAAAATCCCCCACATATCTTTCCTTTTTGCATTCCAAAACAACAATAGTTATAATAGCCCCTTCGTTTTGAGAAATGTTTAATGATTTTAACTTAATATTTATATGATTAAACAAAGTTTCGGAATTTTCGTTAATAAAATTGTAAATATTAATAAGCATCATATAATCTCTATCTTTTTTATCTTTTATTGTATCTTTTATTCTTCTTATAGGCTTTATAATGTTTCTAAGAGTTTTGTCCGGATTTTTTAAATTCAATATGGATGTAGGGGTGTGGTCTCCGGCATTAGCACCATCCGCTCTTTTATAAGCATATTTATTTAATCTGTCTTTCGAGAATTCCTCATAATCTATCTCTTTATATTTATAGGCTTGTCCTTCTTTCATAAATGTAATCTTTAAAACATGTTTGTAATTACCCCGTTCCCCTGGATTTTCAATCAGTGTATCATAATTTTCGTCTTTTGTATCCGCTACGTACTTTCCTATTTGATAAACTCCTGTTAGCACTTCTTACACCTCCCCTCAAATATAATTAGGATATGCAAATATTCCTAAAGCAGCAATCAAAACATTTTGATTTGCTTTTTGTGGCTTTTGGATAATGTCCGCAAAGCACTTTTGCATATTCTTTAATAATGTCTTTTATCCCAATCTTCATGGCTTCTGATATATCAATTTTCACCAGTTTATTGCTGCTTCTACAATAAACTATATAAGCTGCTTTCACCTCCACATCAAACATTTCTTCTATCATAATTGAATACATTACCATTTGTGTTTTATAAGTTTTGTATATCTGATCCTTATACTCGGCAAATTTATAATCTAAAGGAACAGCAGTACCATTTTCTAAAAAATTTATTTCGTCAACCTTACCTTTTATTTTAAATTTCTCCGAAACTAATGAAACCTCATTAAGCTTCTTCACGGCTTTTATTTTGCTTCTTAAATATTCTTTATTTCTTTTTTCCTTTAAAGTATGAATATTGCGACCTTGTTGAACCTTAAATCGTGTTTCTTCATTTTGTGGTATGCCAAGCACTTTTATATAATAAATAAATCTTTTACAATAATTGAATTCAATAATATCTGAAGGTGTTACATAATAGCTTATATCGCTAAAAAAACTTTGAGATGATTTCATCAGTAACCAACTCCCTATCAAAAGCCTGTCCTATTAATCCGCACATATTAAAATTTGTCTTACTCATAGGAAAAACATAAACAGAATCATTTTCTAAATCAATTAGTGACTCTATATGAAGTTTTATCTCGTCAAATTGGTTATCTTCCAATGTACCTAAGAATACACTTTTTTGAACTCTATAGAGCCCCATATTCTTACATATCTTCGCAACTCTGCTTCTTATTTTATTGCTACTAATATCGTATAAAACCCAAGTAATCATCCTTCCACTTCCTTTAGAATCCTATTGGCAATTTCATGACAATCATATTGCATAGTATTTTGTAGTTCAATATTTCTGCCTTTATGTTTGATTTTTGTTTCAAAAGCCTTATTGATTGCCTCTATAAGCAATTTTTTACCGTCCTGATTCATATAAATTCCACCCTCAACAGGATCGAAAAACTCATCAGCAACCTTTTTTGTGCTGAACAACTTGAATACTATCTCGTCCATATATCCTCTATACATTTCTACAATATCATAGACGAAAGCCTGGCGATTGTAATTATCAGTGTGCATTATCCCAATATAGGGATCTAACCCGGCAAGTATACATGCTCTTTCAACTTGACTATATAGCACACCGTAAGAATAATTCAGCATGCAATTAAACTGATCTTTTGCGGGATTTCTGCTTCTTTCCGTAAACTTATACTTCCCGGGGATAAGTTGGCCTAATGTTTGGAAATATATTCTACCTACATTTCCTTCATATCCTAATATTGTATATCTTGCCTCATCGATATTATCGTATTTGTCTAACGAATTCAGTTTTGTTTTAAGCTCTTCTATTTTATTGATCGCACCTTTTATCAAAGTTCTTCTTTTTTCGTCTCTTCGATTTTGTAGCAATTTTTTTAAAAAATCCGTCTGATTATCAAATTTGCAATTAATCCATTCTTTAGTAAGCTGTAGTCCTAAAGGAAGTTCTTGCAACATTAACTGTTTTCGCCGTATTGTCGATATGCTTCCCAATTTTGAATGCCAAACTCTACCAAAGGGTTTCCCGTTATATCGTAAAAAAACAACATCAATATTATTATCTACAGCTAAAAGCAATGCATCTGTCGTAAGTGCAGCAGCTGTTGTTATCAGTATTTGCTCCACCTTTTTCGCCGATATTTCTACTTTCTTTTCATCTGTGGTAAGTAAAAAGCATTCACCAGATTTTGATATATAGGATCCGGGTGTATTTATTATTATCTTAATAGTGAACACCTCACTTTTTTGCACCCTAAATCCTCCCAACATACTTTAATATGCTTCACTATTGAATCTTTTACAATTTCTATTTTTATTACTTTTATTACAATATACCATGCTCATTGGTCAGATTATGGGTGATTTTGATAAGTTTTTGTATATATTAATATTATTTGACATATTTATTAAAATACCTTCAAATATTTGCATATAATGAAACATTAGGAATACAAAAAGCCACTCCTTTGAGTGGCGTGAAATCCCTATATTCCTACTATCATTTCATCCAAGCCTTTACCCGCTAATACTGTAGGATAAACAAACTCTTCTTCCTTTATTATACAATCAATAATACAGAGTTTCTCACTATTTAATGCCTTTTCCAGCACCAAATCAATTTCTGAGGCATGATTGATTCTGTATCCGTCTATTCCGTATGCTTCAGCTAGTTTTACAAAATCCGGATTACCTGTCATTTCTATCGCCATCTTTCGCTTATCGCAGTAAAAATGCTGTAGTTGTCTAACTAAAGCCAAACAATTGTTATTAAAAATGAGTATTTTTATAGGAAGCTTTTGCTCCTTAGCTGTAGCTAATTCATTCATAGTCATTTGAAAGCTGCCATCTCCTGTGATGCAGACTACCTTTGATTGGGTGTTTGCTATTTGTGCGCCTATTGCCGCCGGCAATCCATAACCCATGGTGCCCAATCCACCGGAGGATATAAAGCTTTTCGGCTTATTGAGGTTAAGAAATTGTGCAGCGAACATTTGATGTTGACCTACGTCCGTAGTCACTACCAGTTTTCCCCGAGATATCTCATTCAATCTTTGAAGCACCATACGTGTGGTAATATTATCCTCTGAATTAGGATAATAATTTAATGCTTGATTTTTCCACTGTTGTACCTGATTATACCATGTTGTCTTACCTACAGGTTTATTATCTTTCAAATCTTGAATTATTTCTTTCAATACTGTTTTTACATTGCCTACTATTGGAATATTAACACGTACATTTTTTCCTATTTCCGCTGGGTCTATATCAATGTGAATTATCTTTGCTTCGGGAGCAAATTTGTCTACGGCTCCTGTCATTCGATCATCGAAACGTGCCCCAACGGTTATAAGTAAATCACATTCCATAACTGCCCTATTGGCTATGGCATGTCCATGAATACCCGGCATGCCTAGGTTCATCTCATGTTCAGTAGGAATAGCACCCAGCCCCATAAGAGTTGTAGTTACCGGTGCTTGAAGCAGCATAGATAATTTCATCAATTCTTCTGAGGCATTAGATGAAATTACACCGCCTCCTGCATGAATCACCGGTTGTTTTGCTTCATCCATCAACAAACAGGCATTTTTTATTTGAGATGAATGTCCTACCACCGTAGGTTTGTATCCCGGCAAATTTATATCTTGAGATACCCCCTCCCGGCAGAAGTCTTCCGCTATATTCTTAGGCAGATCTATTAATACAGGCCCAGGACGCCCTGTAGATGCAATATAAAAAGCTTCTTTTATAATCCGCGGTATATCATCGGCCTCTTGGACTAAATAATTATGTTTTGTAATAGGGTGAGTGATACCGGTAATATCTACTTCCTGAAAAGCATCAGTCCCTACCATTTTTGTTGCTACTTGTCCTGTAATAATAACAACCGGAATAGAATCCATATAAGCTGTGGCTATTCCTGTTACCAGATTTGTCGCCCCCGGGCCGGAAGTAGCCATACACACACCAACTTTTCCACTTACTCGAGCATAGCCACTGGCGGCATGAACCCCATTTTGCTCCTGCCTTATCAAAACATGTTTAATCTGCTTTGATTCTCTGAGAGCATCATATACAGGGAGTATAGCCCCGCCGGGGTATCCGAATATTATCCTTACTCCTTCTCTTTCCAGTCCTTTTATTAATGTCTCCGCACCTGTCATTGTCATTTTTGTACCCCCTAGTCAGTTTTTGTTTTTGTCCCCCGTGTCATAGCTACTTTACCGCATCTAACCATTTCCTTGATACCAAAGGGCTTCAATTGCGCCTCAATAGCAGATATCTTGCCTTGGTCACCGGTACATTCAATTATTAAAGACTTTTGCCCAATATCAACAATACGTGCCCTAAAAATATCCGCTATCTGCATGATTTCACTCCGTTGCACGGGTTCCGCGTAAACTTTG
>JALNWH010000047.1 GCA_023230985.1 Bacillota bacterium | reverse complement strand
TTATTAAAACCTCCTTAGATATAGTAGTATCAATAGTTACATCACTATTATTATATCATATCTTACTACATCTTTGGATGGTTTATCTCGAAAAATGTTTACTCGTTAGAGCTGAACCCTAGAATCTTCATATCAACCACTATATGTTACTGTTCATACCTTAACTATTTCTGATAAGCAACTTATTATATTTGCTGAGATTACTAATTCCCAAGGCTGATAATCTGCAAGCTTGTTACGGGTTGTGCTCTTTTTATAAGAAAAGTCTATTAAGCTTTCCTTAATTATCTTGAGTCTGCATATCTATCGGATCTAAAGTAATGCGAGCCTTTCTGTTTGCATTCCATACATAGATGCCTAATGCCATACCGATAATTCCGTAAACCATGAATGTCCTAAAATATTCTCCAAGTAAGGCATTACCAAAAGCCGCCTTTCCAATTTCCGGAGACATAATAAACATTGAGTTAAAAAGCAAGGTGCCAATTAAAGCTTGCGAAACAGTCGCCTTACGCACTGAAGCGCCTCCTACTAACAATGCTGCCACCGAAAACATACCTATTTGTGTGTGGGCTCCATAAACATTTAATGTACCCATGTCCTGCAAGTAAATCAATTGCCCCCACGCTGCCAATACTGTTGACATTACAACGGCTATAATTCTAGTTTTATCAACATTTATCCCATTAGATTCAGCTATATGCTGATCTTGTCCTACACTCCTAAAGTCTTGACCTAATTTAGTCTTCATAATCAATTCAGTGAAAACACATAATAAAGCAATAAATAATGCAGTTGCTATAGGCACGTCTTTCACTAAATTAATCTTACTCTTAGTTATTATAGAAAATATACTAAATATAGATAAAGCTGCAAAAATAATAGTTTTTATATAAAAAGTAATTTGGTTATTCTTTTTACCAAACTTTTTGTCTTTTAAAAATAAAATAATGGTAAGCACCAACAATGACAAAGATATGATAAGAACTACCCACATAAAAGGAATTTTCAATATATTAGCTAAAGAGTAATGGAGTTCACCCATATCAACAGTCATACGAACCCCAACACCATCAGGTTTAATCATCGGGTGACTTGAACGAACCGGTATGATAACTCCGGTAGCAAAAAGAAGAATAAATTGATATACACCATTTGCAAAGAAACCAACTATTAAACTGGCTATCATTTCCTGTCCCCTTGTTTTATTATAAAGTTTACCTGTCAAAAGACCAATAAATGCTGCTATAGGTAAGGTCAATAAAAAACAAAAAATGAGTTCCATTGTTCCGCTAAGGTGTAAGTATTCAATACTAAGATAACGAACTATAATTATTGCTAACTGTGCGCTCATAGCCCCTATTACAATTCCAAAGTTAAGTCCTAAACCCGCTATAACAGGGATAATTAGAGACAAAACAATGAAAGCATTGCGATAAAACCTACTTGATAACTCCGATATAAAAAAGTTAAATGGTACATTCTTTGTTAATACAAAACCCAAAAGTGTAAAAGCTATAAAAATAATTGGAACTATGTTGTCGGCTAATGAAAATACTTGGTTTCCCAGTTTCTTTTTGTTTTTCTTCATTCTTTGCCACCTCCTTTAACCTGTGTCAGAGCATAAAGGATAATTCCGTTTTGTAGAATTACTCGCATTATCTCGGAAAGGTCAGTTCCTTCAAATAATTGGTTTGCTACAGGCATTGATGCCGTTAACAGTCCTTGAAACAAAAAGGTTCCAATTATTACATGTGAAATGTTTGCTTTTGATGCAGTTGCTCCACCTATTAACACACCTGCTACAGCGGGAAAAGCCATCATTAATGGTCCTGAATAAAGTTGGAAAAACCCGTAGCTTTGAGAATAAAGAATTATTCCTAAAGCTCCTAATATTGTAGAAAGGATATTTGCAATAATTCGATTTTTGTCGATATCAATACCTGAAGCAGCAGCAAATTCTGGATTGCTTCCGCCAGCTGTTATTGCAATACCAATTTTTGTCCTAAAAAATAACCATACAAGAAAACAAAATGCAAAAAAAACTAATAGCAAACCGGTGGGTATATTAATACCAAATACTTTAAAAGATAAAAAGTTGTTAAAAATCTGGGCAGCTTCCACGCCATCCAATTTTATTGTTTCACGTAATCCTTCACCCATCATCCAGCCCATTTGTTTGCTTTTAAAAGGAGCCATGAGCCAGACCAAAGCCATTAAAGCTACGGTAGAAAAACCGGTATAAGTAGCAATCGTCATCTCTGCACCTTTTACCGCATTTAAAAGTTTACCATATAAATAGCCCAAAATAATCGCGAATACTATAGCCATTAACGAAACTAAAAGTACTAATTTAAGACCTATAAATCCCATCTCAATTCCTATAGTCCAGGCTAATAAACCGCAAATAATTCCTAATGGTAAAGCAAAATTCGGGCCTGTACCGGATTTAATTGCAGGAACCATAGCTAAAACCAATAATCCGTTCATGCCAAACCGACGCAATATATCACTAAATAAAATCGGCAAAGACTGCTTTAGAAAAGCTGCAGTTAAAATAACTAACAAGAAAAAAGCAGCTATAATAAGTGTAGGTAATCCTATAGTTTTTATTGCTTTTGCTAAGAAACTATCCTTTAAGTCTTTTTCTTTAACAACATTTTGTTCTGTCATATTTAAGCACCCCCTAGTTGGGAATCAGCACGCGTTCCAGACATCATTAAACCAAAATCTGCACTTGATGCATCAGGAGATAAAATTCCCTCTACTTTACCGTTACATACGATGACAATCCTATCGCTAATGCTCCTAAGCTCTGCCAATTCTGATGAGGTCATCACAATTGTCATCCCTTGTTCTTCATTAAGTTTCTTCAACAAATCAAGAATAAGTTTCTTAGCACCCACGTCAATACCTCTCGTAGGCTCACTAACTAAAAGTAGTTTTGGGTTTTGTGTTAAAGCACGTGCCATACAAACTTTTTGTTGGTTTCCTCCGGATAAATTTCCAGTATGTTGTAACGATGATGTACAGCGTATATCCAAATCTTTAATCATCTTCAGAGTATGATTGCGAATACTATGAGAATTCATTATACTAAAAAAACCAAAGTTATGAAGAAACTCATTCTTAGTCTGCATAGCTGTAAAAACAGTATTTAATTCAATAGACTCATCCAATAATAGTCCAACACCTTTTCTATCTTCGCTTAAAAATCCCAATCCCGCCCTAATAGATTCTTTAGGGTTATTAAGCTTCAAGGGTATTCCCTCGAAAATAACCTCTCCGCGTGCAGGATATACTCCCATAATACCATTAGCAATACCTAGTTTGCCTTGTCCGGCTAAACCGCCTATACCTATGATTTCACCTTTTTTTACTTCTAAATTAAACCCTTTTACTTCTTCTCCGGGCATTTTAACTTCGAGATTCTTTATGCTTAGTACAATATCATCACTAATCTCTCGTTTACCGGAATCCAATCTTTCAATTGATACTTTTCGACCTACCATCAATTCTGCAATCTCATATACATTACTTTCCTTTGTATTCTTAGTAATTACATGCTCTCCATCACGCAAAATTGTAAAGCGATGGGAAATTTGCATTACCTCTTCTAATCGATGACTTATAAATATAATAGCAATGCCTTGTGATGCTAATTTTTCAATTGCTGCCAAAAGATTTTGTGTTTCCGATTCAGTTAAAACAGCGGTCGGTTCATCAAATACTAAAAGCTTAATTCCGGTTTTATCAATTTCTCTTGCAATTTCAATAAATTGCATATGCCCAACAGGTAATCCGGCTACTTCTGTATATTCTTCTATACCCATACCCATAATATCAAGAGCCCGCCGAGCATCATTATTCATTCGCTTCATATTCAACCATTCATATTGCTTGCCGAAAATTCTACTAATTACGTTTGGGTTTGTTATTTCCCTATTAATTTTAATATTTTCTGTAATAGTAAAACCGGGTATTAACATAAACTCTTGATGCACCATGCCTATTCCGTGATCCATCGCTTCATGAGGTGTAGAAAACTTAACCTCTTCATCTTCTATTTCAATAGATCCTTGATATCCTCCGGTGGAAAGAATTACAGGCATGCCGAATAAAATATTCATCAATGTAGATTTACCTGCACCATTTTCCCCGATAAGAGCATGAATTTCACCTTTTTTTATATCTAAGTTTATATCTTTTAAAACACGGTTCCCATTAAAATCTTTTGTCACATTTTTTATGCTAAGTAAATTATCGCTCAAGTTTTATCCCTCCTGCCACATTTACTTTTAGGAGTTGTGGTATGCAAACTTAATGAGGATGTCCTAAGCCGGTAGGTTTAAAACACCCTCATTAAAAGTTGCATTTCAGTTGCTTAATTACAACTTAAATATTCAAGCGGTCACTAATTCGGTAGATCTCCATAAGTTAAAAAGTCCATTAAGAATAATAGGTAATTTTCGTAAGGCACACCATCTTCAACATATGGATTCAAACTAATATCTAATTTGGCATAGTCCGACATGCATTCAGCTAGTACTTCTAAATCTACCTTGCCGTCTGTTTCACCGTTAATCCATTTGAAAGCATAATCGGCACTGGCTATTGTTGCCATCATTGCAGCGGGTACTGGCCAAGTTGAGAATCTTCCGCCTAAACCTGCATCCTCAATAATCTTTGTTGTTTGATCAATAACATCTTGTAATCCACCAACTATATCTTCAGGAACTTCTAAACCGAGTGCCGATGGAAATCCATGATATGGGGAAGGACAGCAGGGTTGGCTATAAATTGCGCCTTCATCAAATGCCGCTTTGATTAGCGGAACTTGCATGGAGCAGTTAGTGGAGAAGAAAGATGTATCCTTTCCATACTTATCCACCATTTTGGGAACGTCCTCTAAAATAAATTGCTGTGCTCCGGTAACACCGGCTTCACTAGTTGGGTCTGGAGCAGTAGCATCTACAAATTCAAGACCTATTTTTGCACATTCTTCTTTCATTAAAGAACGTCTCTCAGCTAGCATTGGTATAGACATATGCCTCGGGAAAGAATAGTGAACAAGAGTCTTAGCTCCTTGTTTCTTAGCCTGATTCGGTATGGTATGACCCATAGCCAACTCGTCTGGTTGCAAAGCGAAGTCTACACGATCAGACACGTCAGGTGCATTTTCTTGAGGTGATGCATAAATAATAAGTACATCATCCTTGTCTCTTGACTCTAAAAACTTATCTACTGAAGGGTTGGTCCCCGGAACAGCCTGATTAATTATTACAGCTTTAATATCCGGATCAGCAGCAAGTTTAGTTAAAACACTAATCATTTGTTCTTGTTCTGTCATGAAGTTATCCGGCCAAAGCTCATGAACTACCTTATCTTTACCATATTTATTCTGAACAAACTCAGCCGAACGATACTCTTCCTCATTCTGGGATACAGTGTTAGTAATAATAGCAATCTTTGCAGTATCAGCAGCACTTACTTCTGCATCAGCGTCTCCCTCATCATCGCTTGAAGCAGGTGCACTACTACATGCAGCTAAAGAAAAAATCATTGCCAGCACTAACAAAATACTTAAAAACTTTTTCATGGTTCTCCTCCTCATTCTTTTTTAGGAGCGTACTATAACTCCCCATATTACCAATTATACAGTCAAAAACAGCCTTGTCAAGTAAACTTTTATCAGGCTGTTTCTATCATTTAACTTTTAAATATTTCATTAATATATTTATATTCCATATCTATATTTTTATTTTATACTATTTTCTATTTATTCAGTTTATCATTAATTTCTTTCGAAATTTTCACAATAAAATCATCAAGGCTCATGCTACCCAAATCTCCTTCTTTTCTATCTCTAACAGATATGTTAGAATTTTCAACTTCTTTATCTCCTATAATAATCATATATGGTATCTTTTTAAGCTGTGCCTCTCTAATTTTAAATCCTACCTTTTCGCTTCTTATATCCTTTTCAACTCTAATATTTAGCGAATCTATTTTTTGAGTGAGGCTTTCTGCATAATCATAATGTTTCTCTGAGACCGGAATTATGATTGCTTGTATAGGTGCCAACCAAGTAGGAAATGCACCTGCACATTGCTCAGTTAAGATAGCAATAAATCTCTCCATGCTTCCAAAAATCGTTCTGTGAACCATAACAGGTCTATGTTTTTCACCATCTGCACCTATATAGGTCAGTTCAAACAATTCAGGCATTTGAAAATCCAGTTGTATAGTTCCGCATTGCCATGTTCGACCTATACAGTCTTTTAAATGAAAGTCAATCTTTGGCCCATAGAATGCACCATCCCCTTCATTAACTCTATAATTAATTTTTTTAGTTTCTAGTGTTTCCCTTAGCGCATTTGTTGCCACTTCCCAATCTTCATCGGAGCCCATAGAATTTTCAGGTTTTGTTGATAATTCCACATAATACTCAAATCCAAAAATCTTATAAAAACGATCTGCTAATTCAATAACACCAATAACTTCCTCTTTAATTTGTGACGGCATCATATATAAGTGTGCATCATCTTGGGTAAAACATCTAACTCTCATTAGTCCATGAAGAGCACCGGACAACTCGTGTCTGTGAACCAAACCTAATTCTGCCATTCTAATAGGTAATTCCCTATAGCTATGAAGATTTCTTTTATACATCAGTAAACCACCGGGACAATTCATTGGTTTAACTGCATATGGTTCTCCATCAATCTCTGTGAAATACATATTCTCCTTATAGTGATCCCAATGGCCGGATTTTTTCCATAATTCCGCACCTAATATAATTGGTGTGTTTATCTCCTGATACCCGGCTTTTTTATGTTCCTCTCTCCAAAAACTTTCAAGTATATTTCTTATTATCATTCCATTTGGATGAAAAAATGGAAAGCCGGGGCCTTCTTCCTGTATGCTATATAAATCTAATTCTTTTCCTAGTTTTCTATGATCTCTTTTTTTAGCTTCTTCCAACATTTTTAAATATTCATCAAGCTGACTTCTTTTAATAAATGAAGTACCGTATATTCTTTGCAGCATTTTATTCTTTTCATTCCCACGCCAATAAGCACCTGCTACACTTGTCAGTTTAAATGCCTTAACTTTTCCTGTGGAAATAACATGAGGGCCGGCACATAGATCAATAAATTCACCTTGTTCGTAAAAAGAAATAATTTCGCCTTCAGGCAAATCTTCAATTAATTCTACTTTATAATCTTCTCCATGCTCTTTCATAAGATTTATTGCCTCGTCTCTAGGCAATTCGAACCTTTTGAGAATTAAATCTTCTTTTATAATATTATTCATTTCTTTTTCAATTAATTCTAAATCCGCATCAGTAAAAGGTCTTCCAGAATCAAAATCATAATAAAAACCATTTTCTATAGCCGGGCCTATGGCAAGCTTTACTTCAGGGAAAAGTCTCTTCACTGCTTGTGCAAGTATATGTGAAGTTGTATGCCTTAGAGCGAGTTTTCCCCCTTCATCTTCAAAAGTTAATATTTCCAGCTTGCAATCTTTATCAAGCCCCCCGTTTAAATCAATGACTTTACCGTCTACTTTAGCGGCTAGTGCTTCTTTTTTTAATTTATGACCCATTGAATTTACAACTTCCTCAATTTTGATGCCTTTTTTCAATTCTATTTCTTTTTCATCTTTTAATGTTACTTTTAGCATGATAAACCTCCTCGAAAATTTTACCTTAAAATAAAAAACTCCCATCCCCTAAAGGGGCGAGAGAAATCGCGGTTCCACCCTATTTTTTTACTTTATAATTATAACGTAATTAACGGTATAGCCTACTAAGAGTTCGGCGAACTGCTCTAAGGCGGTCTTCAAACAGTTGTTTAAGGAAATGCTTTCAGCCTATGACATTTCTTCTCTAATAAAACTAATCTGCTTTACTCTTCCTTATCATCGCATAATATTTTAATACTATTCTAATACCGTTATGCATATATGTCAACAATTAATAAAAAAATACTATTGCAAATCCTTGAATTAATCCGATTAAGGCTCCTAAAACTCCACCCAAAAATTCTATATGTTTAAGTTCGCTTTTAGCAATTTTTAACGTGATTTCCTCCAGCTTTATTAAATCTATTTGATTAATCCTATCCTCAACCATTTTTCCTATTTTTATTTTTTTTGAAGTCTTTTCATACAAACCAGATATAAGACCGTTTATCATATCAGGTGCTTCTTTCTCGATTTGTTCTTCCACATATCTAATTACACTTTCTTTTATAGGAAAAGGTACTAGAAATGGTATTTTCTTATTAATTTTATCAGATATTGATGTCTTTACTATATTCAATACCATAACTTGGTTTTCGTCATCAGATATTTTTTTTAAAATCTCATCAATACTAATCAATTCTTCCTCAATGGTAGAACCGATAGTAACTGCGATTTCTTTTCTCCTTTTAGGAAGAAGACCTTGTAGCTTAAGCTTAAATAATGGTATATGGATTGGATATATAGGTCTAAATAGCATTTTAATAGCTAAGACATTTGTTATCCAACCAATAATACCGCCTATTATTGCAGGTGCTATAATCTTTAATAGCATTGCGACCCCTCATTACTTATCATTTGATTTTTAATAGAATACTAATTTAATTTATTTTTTGATTTCAATGCGACAAAACCGCAAATGTCACAGTTTGAACATATTTCCATTCTATCAGAGAAAACATTTTGTATCGTTTTAATAAGTTCCTTGTTCGAAAACTCACTAATATTGTGTATATATATTTTTTTCGGTGCAATACTTATCAGACTGCTAATCAATGTATCGTCATTATTTAGTCCTTTTTCGGATGATTCGTTAAGTAAATCTTTATCATTTTCAATGCTAATTTTTCTTTTTTTATCATCTAATAAAATATATCCGTATTTCTTATCTGCAACAATATGAATTACATCAACTTTTGAGTCTTGGATTTCAACAAAATACTTTAAAAGTTTTATAAATTCATCATATTCTTTCTGAGCGATAAACTCTTTAAATGCCCTATCAACAACAAGATATAATTCTTTTTTATAATCATTTAATCTGAAATTAATGAATCCATCCAAAATAATTAAATCTTCCGTCTTTAAATAATCAAATATTATTTCTTTAATCATATTTCTTCTCAGTTGTTTATATATACTACCGCTATAATTGTTATCGTCTCTTTTTATTATTCTATCAACAAATTTGAAAATCTGCTCTTTTTCAGCTTCAGTTATATAAATATAATAATCATCTATCACTTTTTTAATAAGTAAATATTCATAATTATTTATTATAACATCTGATAGTATAGTTGCAATATTTTTTATCAAATCATTGCTTATTTTATTATTTTTTATTCCGGCCAAAAATCCTTCCTTTAAACTGCATTTAATATATAACAAATCGCTTTTATTATAATCTTCAAAAACAATATTTAAGTCTTCCTTATTTAAAGAATCCAATTTTGCTAAAATATAATTTTTTACCCTTGCATTACCTTTCCTTATGCCAATTGTTCTCATAGACATTCATTCAGCTCCTTCTCGCTTAATATTCTTTGTGTTGTAAGTTCTATTATTCATAAGCTAAAAAAAGCTAAGAGCCTTGTATATCAATAGGTTAAAGGTATAATTGAACCAATATCTATTATTTTCTTGCTACTAAGAATCTTCACTGCAATTCCTTTCAAATCCAAGAATTCCATTATCCTCTTATAATCCTTCAAATTATTAACATAGCCTGTAAATGCTAATTCAAAATTTGAAACGAGTCCTGCAGTTCCCCCAATAAATCCGTAGTTGAAACCTTCCAATTTTATATCACCGGGTTTTATTAAGAGGGTTTCGATGCCATGCTTTTCAAGTTTCCTCGAAAAGGCTTTATCAGATGTAATTACCGACTTTTCATTAACTACACAAACAGAGCATTTTGAATAACCTTGATTTACATTAATCATTTTTATATTCATATTCTCATATATAATTCGTATTTGCCTATCAGTAAATTTGAGGTTATGAAAAGCATATTCACCGATTCTTAATACATTATATGCAATATTTTGCGGATAGTTTCTGCTGAGCCAAGTGTCACCCTTTGTCACTGCAAATCCTTTTTTTATAAGTTTATTTGCAAAATCTTCATATATATTCGGGGCTAAAACTATTGCATTTCCGCCAATATGATGCATCAAAATATCCGGATGCCCCTGAATCGAATCGTATAGTTCTTTGCACCCTACTGTTTTTATTGTTTCAATACCCAGTTCATTTAATGTCCTTATTATTTCTATATCTGTTCTATAATCTATTGCTACGGTTTTAACGGTATATTCGGGTATATTCGGGATATTTATAAACTTCTCCATAATTTTTATCAGCTTTCCATATGCATTTATAATTACATTAGTATTATTATATTTAAAGTGCTTTTTATCTCAATAATCACTCATTTAAAAGCATTTAACTTAAAAAAAATGCTTCTTTTGTTTAAGAAGCATTCTCCATTTACGTTTTTGGAGGCGACACCCGGATTTGAACCGGGGGTAAAGGATTTGCAGTCCTCTGCCTTACCGCTTGGCTATGTCGCCTCTTGGAGCGGGAGACGAGATTTGAACTCGCGACTTTCACCTTGGCAAGGTGACACTCTACCACTGAGTTACACCCGCAATATTTTAAATGGTGCCTTGGGGCGGAATCGAACCACCGACACGAGGATTTTCAGTCCTCTGCTCTACCGACTGAGCTACCAAGGCCGAAATGGCGACCCAGAACGGGCTCGAACCGTCGACCTCCAGCGTGACAGGCTGGCATTCTAACCAACTGAACTACTGGGCCTTTTTTATGGTGGGCACAATAGGGCTTGAACCTATGACCCCCTGCTTGTAAGGCAGGTGCTCTCCCAGCTGAGCTATGCGCCCATATAAGTCTGCGACAAGATTTAGTATACAACAGCATATACTTAAAGTCAAGACCAAAAAGGTATTACAAAAGCATATTTATAGCAATATAATATCCGTACTTTGCCATTTTAAAATTTTTTATTTTGTTGCAACGAAAATTACTCTTTCATTTGTTTTTTTAGGCTCATCTAAAGAAAAACATTCATAGCAACTAGCTTTTGAAAAACCACAACTCTTTAAACTATTTATAATAAAACTATTCTTATAAGCTTTTTGATAATGTATTTCTTCAAACCTATGGTATAAATGACCTTTCGGTACAAAAAAATTTAATCTCATCTTTACTATTGACGAACTTAGATCAAATTCATTTTCCCAGCAATAGCAAATATCATTTTTTTCTTCAAATAAAGTATTGTTTCCTAATATAAACCTGAGTTTAAAATAACTGCTTATGTCAAATATAAGAATTCCGTTTTCACTTAGAGCATCATAAATTCTTAGTAAAACGCTAATCAACTCTTCTTCTTTTAATATATAGTTTATGCCATCGCAAGCACATGTTACCGCATCAAATTTTTCCGATAGGTTCAATTCTCTTATATCTTGTTGTATAAATTTTATTTTACACTTATTTGACCTAGCTTTATTTTCCGCTATAGCAAGCATACTCTCAGATATATCAACACCGCACATATTATACCCTGATTTTGATAAGGGAATTGTAATATTACCAGTGCCACATGCCAAATCCAATATATTCTTGGGTTTTACATCATGTTTTTCAAATAATTGAATTATATACTCTGTCCAAGCATTATAATCTGAATCTTCCATTAATATATCGTATATTTTAGAAAACTCCTCATACATTGTCAGTCTCCAAAATACTATATATTTTAGTTAATGCTTCAGAAATGTTATCATTTATAATAACTTCGCTTCTATAATCATAAGCAGTGCTGCTTAAATTAATTATCATCAATTTTCTGCAAACCTCGGCTAATTGAGATACAGGATAAACAGTTAAACTTGTACCTATAGCAATGAGTAAATCCGCTTCTTGCACTTTTCTCATTCCAGTATAAAAACAACTTGGCAACATATCCCCAAACATCACTACATCAGGCCTAATTACTCCGCCACAAGTACATTTTGGTGGAATTTCGTTTAGTTCTACTTTTTCTTCTATTGTAGATATTTCGTATGATTTATTACAATTCATGCAAGTATAACTTCTTGAATTGCCATGTACTTCATAAACATTTTGTGATCCTGCTTTAAAATGAAGATTATCGATGTTTTGTGTAATAACCAATTGAATGATACCACCTTGTTCCATCTTTGCCAGTATTTCATGTGCTCTATTAGGTTTAGCATCTTTCATGGTTGTTATTATTTTAAACCCGGTCTCATAAAATTTACGAGGTTCCTCTAATAAAACTTTTGTTGATAAGGCTTCCATAGGATCCATCTTTGTCCATAAACCTTCACCCGGGCTTCTAAAATCAGGTATACCGCTTTCTGTAGATATTCCTGCTCCGGTAAGCACTACTATATTTTTACTTTTTTTTATAACAACAGCAGCTTCTTTATATTTATCCATCTTAAACTCCTTTTACTTCTTCCTCATCTTCTAAATGTATAATAAGGTGGGTTAGTTTTCTTTTTGCCGAATTTTCTTCCTAATAAAAACCCTATAAGAAATATGAAAAGCACTGATATCAAATAAATATACCAATTATCTTTTAAAAACTTTCCCACAGTATCAAGTTTTAAACGTTCAGCATATTTATTAAGTACGCCTTCCTTTCTTGTTTCTTCTTTTTCCATATCTAAAGTTATATCAATATCATCATGAATTATTTTATTTTGTACCATCCATTCACTAAAAAATTCATTACTTTCTTGTAAATCGTTTTGAATCGAAACAATAATTGTTGCTAAATCAGAATTGTAAGCTTTCCCATTTAAAATTCTATAAACATCTAATAAAATTTTATATTTCAATCTATAAGGGTATAATTTGTTTAAATCTAATGATTCAATAACTTCAAAATAATTATCGAATTTAGTAAGATTCCTATATGCTTCTGATTTTACATATTTAACTTGATTAATATCAACACTGTTATCTGAAGGATTATTTATATACTCATCACATAGCAAAATTACTGCATCGTAGTCTTTCAATCCGTATAGATTAGAAATATTTTTTAATTTGCTACTTGTAGCAAAACTTAATCTATCAATTGCAAGCTTATCCGTGAGCTCATAATCTATTCTGGCTGCCCTACCGTTATTATCAATATCAAAAAGAAGATTTAAGCCTTGATTATAGTGTACTTTTTCCACTTCTATATTAGAAACGTTTATCGCATTATAAGGCTTAAAGTCATTGAAAACAATATATGCCTTTGAATTGCTGCTATTATTTGGTTCGGCATTATTCATATATGTAAGAGTATAAATACCTTTGCTATCATTAGTGGTTTGCGATTGGTAGCTAATTCTAATTACTCTACTTTCGTTGGCTTTGAGCCAAATACTTACAATAGACCATTTGTCGGCTTTTGGTAAGTGTTCAAATATATAGTTATTTTCTATATAGCTAAAATTTCTCCAGAAAAACTTTAAGGGGTTATTTTTATCTAATATAATTAAATCCTCAACGTCATCATAGGGTAATCCAAGAATAACTTCGACGGTTTTATCAGTTTGGTTGCATAAAATATATTCGCCGTTAAAAGTCAGTTTATCATCATCTATTTTTAAAACTACATTTTTTTTAGATATATCGACATCAAAACTATTCAAAAAGTAAGGATCATACCCGATATAACCTGAATTGTTTTCTTGATCAGTGTGTACTACCTGTGACACTAATATCAAAATTATTATAACCAATGCATAGATTCTAAAATATTTATTCAATATTTTAACCTCCCCCCTACAAGTAATAAATAACTCTATATTAGATTTTATAATATTTACTTTCAATTTACAAATGATATAATACTTTTGTTACAGTCAAGTAATAGTTGGCAAACCCGCCTTTCTTATTACCCAACATACAAATACACATAATTACTTGTTCTTAATCGCATTTATTCCACATTCCGCTTGACATGGTGCCCCTATACCCT
>JALNWH010000046.1 GCA_023230985.1 Bacillota bacterium | reverse complement strand
CCTATACTTTTAGAACCAATTGTAAAAGTTGAAGCGACAATACCGGAAGAATATTTGGGTGATGTAATGGGAGATATTAATTCAAGGCGAGGAAAAATCGAAGGCATGGAAGTCAGAGCAGGGGCACAAGTAGTCAAAGGTTATGTACCTCTTGCAGAAATGTTTGGCTATGCAACTGATTTAAGATCAAAAACCCAGGGTAGAGGAACATATACAATGGAAATGGATCACTTTGAAGAGGTTCCAAAGGGTATTACAGAAAAAATATTATTAAGATAAATTTAAGCGGGCTTTAAAGTAAAATTATTAACATTTTTTAAGGAGGAAAATAAAATGGCAAAGGCAAAATTTGAAAGAACAAAACCCCACGTAAATATAGGAACAATAGGACACGTTGACCATGGTAAGACAACATTAACGGCAGCAATAACAACAGTTTTATCAAAATTTGGTGGAGCAACATTAACAAAATATGATGAAATAGATAAAGCTCCTGAAGAAAAAGAAAGAGGAATAACCATAAGCACTGCCCACGTGGAATATGAGACAGAAAACAGGCATTATGCACACGTTGACTGCCCGGGCCACGCAGACTATGTAAAGAACATGATAACAGGAGCTGCACAGATGGACGGAGCGATATTGGTAGTATCAGCAGCAGACGGACCAATGCCTCAAACAAGAGAACATATACTGCTATCCAGACAAGTAGGAGTGCCATATATAATCGTATTTTTAAACAAAGTAGATATGGTAGATGACGAAGAACTGATAGAACTAGTAGAAATGGAAGTAAGGGAACTACTAAGCGAATATGAATTTCCCGGAGACGATACACCAATAATAGCAGGTTCGGCATTAAAAGCATTAGAATGCGGATGCGGAAACGAAGACTGTGAATGGTGCGGTCCTATTCATAAACTGATGGAAGAAGTAGACAAATACATTCCAACTCCTGAAAGAGAAACAGATAAACCTTTCTTGATGCCTGTAGAAGACGTATTTTCAATAACAGGAAGAGGAACAGTAGCAACAGGAAGAGTAGAAAGAGGAATGGTAAAAGTCCAAGACAACGTAGAACTGGTGGGATTAAGTGATGAAACCAGGACAATAGTAGTAACAGGAGTAGAAATGTTTAGAAAACTGCTTGACCAAGCACAAGCAGGAGACAATATAGGAGTCCTTCTAAGGGGAGTACAAAGGACAGAAATAGAAAGAGGCCAAGTACTTGCAAAACCCGGCTCAATCAAACCTCATACACACTTTAAAGCAAGAGTATACGTATTGACGAAAGAAGAAGGCGGAAGACACACCCCATTCTTTAACGGATACAGACCACAATTCTACTTTAGAACTACAGACGTAACAGGAGTAATAGACTTAGAAGAGGGCGTGGAAATGTGTATGCCCGGAGACCATATAGAAATGACAATAAAACTAATAACACCGATAGCAATCGAAGAAGGATTAAGATTTGCAATAAGAGAAGGCGGAAGGACAGTTGGTGCCGGAGCAGTTTCGTCTATAATAGAATAATATTATATTTAGAATATTGCATATAGCTCTATAGCCCTGTTCAAAACTATATAACAGATTTTTGCAGGGCTATGGAATGAATATATTAAAAAATAAATATTGTCAAATGAACAGAAATAGTATAAACTATAATAGTTGCGTAAAAGTGCATGTGATGAAGCAAGAGGTTGCAAGATATGCTTGGAAATTCTTGTCGAGCAATGCCCGTTTCATGAATTCGGGCGACTCTACTGAAGTATACTGGTCGGAATTATAAAAAAAAAACAGCACACCCGGCCTAGTGTATTGCAGTATGCAGTCGTACGTTAGTAAAACATACGTGCGATGAAAAGGAGGGAAATTAATTGGCAAAACAAAAAATAAGAATCAGATTAAAGGCTTTTGATCATAATCTTATTGATCAATCAGCTCAAAAAATAGTTGAGACCGCCAAAAGGACAGGAGCGGAAGTCTCAGGTCCGGTACCACTACCTACTCAAAAAGAGATAGTGACTATTTTAAGAGCAGTTCATAAATATAAAGATGCCAGAGAACAATTTGAAATAAGAACTCATAAAAGATTGATTGATATTTTAAGTCCTACTCCCAAAACAGTAGATGCCTTAATGAGATTAGATTTGCCTGCAGGAGTAGATATCGAAATAAAGCTGTAATAGAATTAGGGAAAATATGATTTATAACGACCGTTTAACGGTCCTCTGTAAACTGTGGAGGTGGAAATTTTATGAAAAAAGCATTATTAGGCAAAAAAGTAGGAATGACACAAGTTTTCGATAAAGAAGGTAAGGCTATACCTGTGACGGTTATCCAAGTGGGGCCTAATATAATAATACAAAAGAAAACTCTAGAAACAGATGGTTACAATGCCATCAAGGTTGGATTTGAGGACATTAAAGAAAATAAATTGATTAAACCTATTAGAGGACAATTTGAAAAAGTTAAATTAGCTACTAAAAGATACATTAGAGAATTACGTCTTGAAAACGTAGATTCTTATGAAGTAGGCCAAGAAATAAATGCTGATGTATTTGCTGAAGGAGACAGAGTAGATATAAGCGGAGTTTCTAAAGGCAAAGGAACAGCAGGAGTAATTAAGAGATATAAAACAAGTCGCGGGCCTATGTCTCATGGTTCACATTTTCATAGAAGAGTAGGATCAATAGGCGCATCCGCTTCTCCGGGAAAAACCTTTAAAGGACAGAAATTGCCCGGAAGAATGGGTAATGAAAAAACTACAATACAAAATATTGCAGTAGTGAAAGTGGATGCTGAAAAGAACTATATATTAGTAAAAGGCGGAGTACCCGGGATAAGAGGTTCACTGGTCATGATTAAAGATACGGTGAAGGCATAAAAAAACCGGAAAGGAGGATATGCTATGGCAAAAGCAGCTTTATATAATATAGAAGGCGAACAAATTGATAACATAGAGTTAAAAGATGAAATATTTGGTGTTAAGGTCAGTGTTGATGCTATGCATCAAGTTGTCAAAATGATTCTGGCTAATAAAAGACAAGGAACTCAATCAACCCTTACACGTGCGGAAGTAAGGGGTGGCGGCAGAAAACCCTGGAGGCAAAAAGGAACCGGCAGGGCAAGACACGGTAGTATAAGGTCGCCGCAATGGAGACATGGAGGTGTAGTTTTTGCACCAAAACCAAGGTCTTACAGATATACATTACCAAAGAAAGTGAGACAATTGGCCATGAAATCGGCATTAACAACAAAAGTGAATGATAATGATTTAATAGTTTTAGATGAGTTGAAATTCGATGTGCCAAAAACAAAACAAATGATTAGTGTTTTAGAAAATCTAAAAGTGAGTAATAAAGCTATGATAGTATTATCTGAAAAAAATGAAAATGTAGAAAAGTCTGCAAGAAATATTCCTAATATAAAAACGACTTTAGTTAATACATTGAATGTTTATGATATATTAAACTATGATAAGTTTATTATTACAAAAGCAGCAATTGAAAAGGTTGAGGAGGTGTATGCCTAATGAACTCCTACGACATAATTAAAAAACCGGTTATCACGGAAAAAAGCATGAGTGAGATGGCCGATAGGAAATATACTTTTATTGTTGATATACGAGCTAATAAATATATGATTAAGAATGCCATTGAAGAAATATTTAAAGTTAAGGTTGAAAGGGTTAATACCATAAAGATGTTAGGGAAATTAAAAAGAATGGGTAAATACGAAGGTAGGAGACCCGGCTATAAAAAAGCTATTGTAAAACTTACACCTGACAGTAAGACTATTGAATTCTTTGAAGGCTTATAGAATCGGGAGGAGATAGAAAATGTCTATAAAAAAGTTTAACCCTACTTCTCCGGCAAGAAGATTTATGTCAGTTTCTGATTTCGAAGAAATTACAAAGACAAAACCTGAAAAATCTCTGGTTGTATCATTAAAAAGCCAAGCCGGCAGAAATAATTATGGGAAAATAACAGTTAGACACCGTGGTGGAGGACATAAAAGAAAATATAGAATTATTGATTTTAAAAGGGATAAAGTTAATATCCCGGCTAAAGTAGCTGCAATAGAATATGATCCTAACAGAACAGCTAATATTGCATTACTACATTATGCTGACGGCGAAAAAAGATATATTATTTCACCTAATGGATTAAAAGTAGGTGATACTATAATATCTTCCGAAGATGCTGATATAAAAGCAGGCAATGCATTGCCGCTTAGAAACATACCTGTAG
Source organism: Bacillota bacterium (assembly GCA_023230985.1). GTDB lineage: Bacteria > Bacillota > Clostridia > Lutisporales > Lutisporaceae > JAAYKT01. Next base: position 9,812 of record JALNWH010000046.1, on the reverse strand, counting down.
GAACGTTTATTCATAATATTGAATTGAAAGCAGGTAAAGGCGGACAATTAGTTAGGTCGGCAGGAAATGCAGCACAGCTTATGGCTAAAGAAGGAAATTATGCACAGATAAGGCTTCCTTCCGGAGAAGTTCGACAAGTTAGAATAGAATGTAAAGCTACAATAGGCCAAGTTGGAAATGTTGAGCATGAGATAATATCAATAGGAAAAGCAGGAAGAAAAAGGCATATGGGCATTAGACCGACAGTTAGAGGTTCTGCTATGAACCCCGTTGACCATCCCCATGGCGGCGGTGAAGGTAAGTCTCCAATTGGTATGCCCAGTCCAATGACCCCTTGGGGTAAACCTGCATTAGGGCTTAAAACCAGAAACAAGAAAAAAGCATCAAGTAAATTTATTATAAAGAAAAGAAAAGAAAAATAGAATTCTACTTATAAAATTAGGAAGGAGGCAAATTATGGGCAGATCTGTCAAGAAAGGACCTTATGTGGAAGAAAAGCTATTAAAAAGAATAGTTGAATTGAATAAATCAAGAAAGAAAGTGGTTCTAAAGACATGGTCAAGGAGTTCCACTATTTTCCCTGAAATGGTAGGTCATACTATAGCAGTACATGATGGAAGAAAACATGTCCCGATTTACATTACAGAGGATATGGTTGGCCATAAGTTAGGAGAATTTGCTCCTACCAGGACATTTAGAGGGCATGGCAGTCATACGGAAAGATCAACTGCGCTTAGATAAGCCTTATTACGAAAAGGAGGTAACTTTTTATGGAAGCAAAAGCAATAGCCAGATATATAAGGATTTCCTCTAGAAAAGTCAATATAGTTTTAGACTTAATCAGAGGGAAAAAGGTAGATGAGGCATTTGCAATTTTAAAGCATACTCCAAAAGCCGCGTCTGAAATATTAATAAAATTACTAAAATCGGCAGTGGCTAATGCAGAAAACAATTACAACATGGATGTTGATAATCTATATATTTCCGAGGCCTATGCGAATCAAGGACCAACTCTAAAAAGATTTAGAGCAAGAGCGCAAGGGAGAGGAGTTAGAATTTTGAAAAGAACCAGCCATATAACCCTTGTAGTTAAAGAAAAAGAATAAGAAGGAGGGATTATTAGTGGGCCAAAAGGTAAACCCACATGGTTTAAGAGTGGGAATAATAAAAGATTGGGATTCTAGATGGTATGCTAATAAAAAAGATTTTTCCGATCTTTTAATTGAAGATAATAAGATTAGAGAGTATTTGAAAAAGAGATTGTTTAATGCAGGTATTTCTAAAATCGAGATTGAAAGAACTGCAAACAAAGTTAGGATTGATATTTATACGGCAAAGCCCGGCATGGTAATTGGTAAGGGTGGTTCCGGAATTGAGGCCGTACGTAAAGAAGTAGAAAAGCTGGTGGAAAATAAAAGCGTTTCAATAAATATTAACGAAGTAAAAGTACCGGAGACAGATGCTCAATTAGTAGCGGAAAACATAGCCGCACAATTGGAAAGAAGAATTTCCTTTAGAAGAGCTATGAAGCAGGCTATGCAAAGATCAATGAGAAGCGGAGCAAAGGGAATAAAGACAATGACTTCAGGACGTTTAGGCGGTACTGAGATTGCCAGAAGTGAATGGTATAGAGAAGGGACAATTCCTCTGCACACATTAAGAGCTGATATTGATTATGGATTTTGGGAAGCTAATACTACTTATGGAAAAATCGGTGTAAAAGTATGGATATATAAAGGGGAGGTACTTCCTAAAGCCGGTACTAAAGTTGTAAAGGAAAAAGGAGCTGAATAGGATGCTAATGCCAAAGAGAGTAAAACGTCGTAAGCAAATGAGGGGAACAATGAAAGGAAAGGCTGCAAGAGGTACGACTATAACCTATGGCGAATACGGATTGCAGGCATTGGAACCTGCCTGGATAACAAGCAATCAAATAGAGGCTGCCAGAATTGCAATGACTAGATATATAAAGAGAGGCGGTCAGGTTTGGATAAAGGTATTTCCTGATAAGCCTGTTACGGAAAAACCTGCTGAAACTCGCATGGGTTCCGGTAAAGGTTCACCGGAATACTGGGTGGCAGTTGTGAAGCCCGGCAGAATAATGTTTGAGATTGCGGGTGTATCGGAGGAGGTTGCGAGGGAAGCTATGAGATTAGCTATGCATAAACTTCCCATAAGATGCAAATTTATAACCCGTCAGGAAACTGAGGAAGTGGGTGAAAGTAATGAAAGCTAATAAAATTAGAGATTTATCATCAAATGAATTAGAACAAAAGCTTTTAGAACTTAAAGGTGAACTTTTTAACCTTAGATTTCAGATGGCTACAGGTCAATTGGAAAATCCGATGAAAGTCAAAGATGTAAGAAAATCTATTGCTAGGATAAAAACCATACTCAGAGAAAGAGAACTTAAAGCTGTTGAATCCAAATAGTTAAGAGGAGGTTTAGTCTATGGAGAGAGGAAAGCGAAAAGGTAGGATTGGCAAGGTTGTTAGTGATAAAATGGATAAAACTATAGTGGTTTCCATTGAAACCTTGGTACGCCATCCCCTTTATAAGAAGATAATAAAGAGAACTACAAAATTTAAAGCTCATGATGAAAATAATGAATGCAAAGTTGGAGATAAAGTATTAATTATGGAAACAAGGCCCATAAGCAAAGAAAAAAGATGGAGATTAGTGGAAATACTAGAAAGAGCGAAGTAAATTCCGAATAGGAGGTTTTCAAGATGATTCAACAAGAATCTCGGGTAAAAGTAGCAGATAACTCCGGTGCTAAAGAACTTTTATGTATTCGTGTACTTGGAGGTTCAGGAAGAAGATATGCAAATATTGGAGATATAATAGTAGCATCTGTTAAAGATGCAACGCCGGGCGGTGTTGTAAAAAAATCTGAGATAGTTAGAGCTGTTATTGTTAGGACCAAGAAGGGTTTAAGAAGAGTAGACGGCAGTTACATTAAGTTTGATGAAAATGCCGCTGTAATAATTAAAGAAGATAAACAGCCAAGGGGTACTCGTATATTCGGACCCGTAGCCAGGGAACTTAGGGAAAAGAACTTTATGAAAATAATTTCACTGGCTCCTGAAGTGCTGTAAAGGAGGTGGCATTGTGGAAGCTGGAAAACTACATGTTAAAAAAGGTGATCAAGTTGTTGTAATATCCGGAAAGGATAAGGGGAAAAAGGCAAGAATATTAGTTGCACTGCCAAAAACAGGCAAAGTGATTGTAGAGGGCGTAAATATAAACAAGAAACATAAAAAACCTTCAGGACAATTACAGCAAGGAGGCATAATAAATCAGGAATCGCCAATATTTGCTTCTAATGTTATGCTATGGTGTGATAAATGTAAAAAAGGTGTCAGAATAGGAAAAAAAGTATTGAAAGACGGTACAAGAGTAAGATTTTGCAAGAGTTGTGGTGAAATTATAGATAAATAATCAACTCTGAAGGGAGGTTAGTAAATTGACAAGACTTAAAGAAAAATACGAAAAAGAAATTGCTCCTGCTATGATGCAGAAGTTTAACTATAAAAGTGTAATGCAAATCCCAAAACTGGAAAAGGTCGTTGTAAACATGGGTCTTGGGGATGCTAAAGACAATGCTAAAGCGTTGGACTCCGCTGTTAGTGAATTAGCGCTTGTTACAGGTCAAAAGCCTATAGTAATAAAGGCCAGAAAATCAGTTGCAGCATTTAAACTTAGAAAAGGAATGAATGTAGGCGCCAAAGTAACTTTACGCGGAGACAGGATGTATCAGTTTGTCGATAAACTTTTAAACGTTGCTTTACCAAGGGTTAGGGATTTTAGAGGAGTTTCAACAAAGTCTTTTGATGGCAGGGGAAATTATGCCATAGGAATTAAAGAACAGTTAATATTTCCTGAAGTTGATTATGATAAAGTAGAGCAAATAAGAGGTATGGATATAGTACTGGTAACAACGGCTAAAACCGATGAAGAAGCAAAAGAATTATTAAGACTTTTTGGAATGCCTTTTGCAAATGAATAGATAGGAGGGAAATGAGTGGCTAAAAAATCAATGAGAATAAAACAACAAAGAACGCCAAAATATTCTACCAGAGCTTATAATAGATGTAAAATATGCGGTAGACCTCATGGTTATCTAAGAAAATTCGGAGTATGCCGTATTTGTTTTAGAGAACTGGCTTATAAGGGACAAATACCGGGTGTTAGGAAAGCCAGCTGGTAATGTTATCGTAAAGGAGGTAAAGATTATGGTAATAAATGACCCAATTGCTGATATGCTGACTAGAATCAGAAATGCAAATACTGTGAAACATCAAACTGTCGATATTCCTTTATCCAACATTAAAAAAGCTATGGCTGATATACTGACGGAAGAAGGATATATCAAGTCTTACGAAGTAATAGATGATGGTAAACAAGGGATTATCAGATTAACATTAAAATATACTGCCAATAAAGGCAAAGTAATAACCGGCTTAAAGAGAATAAGTAAACCGGGGCTTAGAGTTTATGCCAAGAAGGATGAAGTTCCTAAAGTTTTGGGGGGACTAGGTATAGCTATACTATCCACATCTAAGGGCATAATGACAGACAAAAATGCAAGAAATGACGGTTTAGGCGGAGAAGTACTTTGCTATGTATGGTAATATTTCTTCAAAACAGGAGGTGGAAAGATGTCTAGAATAGGTAGACTACCCATATCGGTTCCTCAGGGAGTTGAAGTTAAAATAGATGATGATAACATATTAACGGTAAAAGGCCCAAAAGGGCAGTTAAATAAGAAACTTCATAAAGATATGATAATAATAAATGAAAATAATGAAATAGTTGTTAATAGGCCTACAGAACAAAAGAAACATAAGGCACTGCACGGGCTTACAAGAACACTAATCTATAATATGGTACACGGTGTATCAGAAGGTTATGAAAAAACACTGGAAATTAACGGTGTTGGATACAGGGCTGCCAAGCAAGGAAATAAGCTTGTTTTGACGATAGGATATTCACAGCCCGTTGAATTTTCAGATCCGGATAATATAAGTACTGAAGTTCCTACGCCTAATAAAATTATTGTAAAAGGTATAGATAAGGAAGCTGTAGGTGCTTATGCTTCAAATATTAGAGCTGCAAGAGAGCCGGAGCCTTATCTTGGTAAGGGTATTAAATACAGTACGGAAAGAATAAGACGTAAGGTTGGTAAGACAGGCAAGTAATAAGGAAAAGAGGTGACAATAGGTGATAACAAAAGCCGGTAAAAATTATCTAAGGAAAAAGAGACATATAGTGGTAAGAAAAAAGGTTTTTGGGACGATGGAAAGACCTAGACTCAATGTTTTTAGAAGCCTTAACAATATATATGCACAGGTAATTAACGATGAAGAGGGCGTAACTTTGGTATCAGCCTCTACTCTTGATAAAGAAATTAAGGAAGATATAAATTTTAGCGGAAATAAAGACTCTTCAAAAGCTGTAGGAAAGTTAATAGCACAGAAAGCTTTAGAAAAGGGTATAAAGCAAGTTATATTTGATAGAGGCGGTTATATTTATCATGGAAGAGTAAAAGAACTCGCTGAAGCTGCAAGAGAAGCAGGGCTTGAATTTTAAGAATAAGGAGTGAGATTAATGCAGATAGTTGAAGACAACAAGCCGGAATTAAAAGAACGGGTTGTAGCTATAAATAGAGTCGCTAAAGTTGTTAAAGGTGGAAAAAACTTTAGATTTAGTGCTATAGTAGTTGTTGGAGATGAAAATGGAAATGTTGGTGTTGGAGCCGGTAAGTCCATAGAAATCCCTGATGCTATTAGAAAAGGGATAGAAAATGCAAAGAAAAATATGATAAGTGTACCAATGGTTGGTACAACAATTCCTCATGAGATTATCGGTAAATCAGGTTCAGGAAGAGTACTGCTAATGCCGGCATCTGAAGGTACCGGTGTTATAGCCGGAGGCCCTGTTAGAGCAGTTTTGGAACTTGCAGGTGTTAGAGATATAAGAACAAAATCTCTAAGATCAAACAATCCTAGGAATATAGTTAACGCTACGATGCAAGGACTTTCTTCACTAAAAACCGTAGAAGAAGTTGCCGGACTTAGAGGAAAAACTGTAGAAGAGATACTGGGTTAGGGGGGAAGAACCTTGTCTAAACTAAGAATAAAGCTTGTAAAAAGCACAATAGGAAGGAAAAAAGAACAAATAGATACAGTGAAGGCATTAGGCCTAAAAAAAATTAATTCTGTAGTTGAAAAAGAAGATACTCCTCAAATAAGAGGAATGATAAATAAGATTTCTTTCATGTTGGAAGTTGAAGAAATATAGCAAGGGAGGTGCAAGCACCATGAAATTGCATGAACTGGGACCTGCACAAGCAAATAGAACTAAAAAAAGAAAAGGCAGAGGTATAGGAAGCGGCCTAGGAAAAACATCCGGAAGAGGACAGAAAGGCCAAAAATCAAGATCAGGTGGTGGGGTTAGAATAGGCTTTGAAGGTGGGCAAATGCCTTTGTATAGACGTATACCTAAATACGGTTTTACAAATATATTTAGAAAAGAATATGCTATAGTCAATATAAGTGATTTAGATATATTTGAAGATGGTACCGAAGTTACTCCGGAGCTTTTAATAGAAGCAGGTTTAGTTAAAGACACAAAAAGCGGAATAAAAATATTAGGAAAAGGTGACATTACAAAACAATTAACTGTAAAAGCACATAAATTTAGCAAAACAGCAGCTGACAGGATCACAGCATCAGGAGGAAAGGTAGAGGTGATTTGAGTTGTTTAATACAATACGGAATGCATGGAGAATACCGGATTTAAGAAAGAAAATGATATTTACACTTTTGATGTTGTTTGTATTCAGACTTGGAAGCTTCATACCTGTACCCGGCATGAATAGAGAGGCACTGGCAAGCCTTATAGAATCAGGGGGATTGCTTAGTTTCTTAGATGTAATTTCAGGTGGCGCATTTAAGAATTTTGCAATCTTTGCCATGAATATTTCACCTTATATTACGGCTTCCATTATTATGAATTTGTTGACAATAGCAATACCAAGCCTTGAAGCCCTAGCAAAAGAAGGGGAAGAAGGCAGAAAGAAAATAGCACAATATACCAGGTATGGGACTGTAATATTGGCACTAATACAAGCAATAGCATTAAGTATAGGTTTAAAATCTTATTTGTTAAAATCGGACTTTGTTTCTGTAGCATTGGTGGCATTGTCACTTACAGCCGGTACAGCTTTTCTTATGTGGTTAGGTGAGCTGATGACTGAAAAAGGGGTAGGCAACGGAATATCCCTTATAATATTTGCCGGCATAGTGTCACGAATACCTGTTGGTGCCATGAATTTGTTTAATCTGTATAAAGTGAAATCAGTGTCAATAATAGAATTAATAGGGTTTTTATTAGTATCTATTTTGATTATAATGGGAGTAGTCTTAATCCAAGAAGGTCAAAGGAGAATCCCGGTGCAATATGCTAAAAGAGTGGTTGGTAGAAAAATGTATGGCGGCCAGAGTTCACATATTCCCCTTAAAATAAATCAAGCAGGAGTTATTCCGGTAATATTTGCCATGTCAATTATTGAATTTCCTAAGCAAATTGCCGGTTTTTTCCCAAATAGCGGAGCTTATAATTTTTTTAATAAATACTTTGCTTGGGGAACGGGATTACATGGAGTAATATATGCTTTGCTTATTATAGGTTTTACCTATTTTTACACAGCAGTATCTTTTAATCCTGTGGAAGTAGCTAACAATATTAAAAAGTACGGTGGATTTATACCCGGAATAAGGCCAGGAAGACCGACAGTTGAATTTATACAAAGATCACTTTCCAGGATAACTTTAGTAGGAGCCCTATTTTTAGCATTTATAGCTATACTACCCATATTTTTAATGACTTTCACAAATATAAAGATTTATTTTGGAAGTACGTCCCTCTTAATAGTAGTCAGTGTTGCTATGGAGACAGTACAACAGATTGAGGCACAAATGATAATGAGAAATTACCAAGGATTTTTGAATTAGGTAAAGGATTGGAGATGTATGGAAATGAGAATTGTGCTATTAGGACCACCGGGAGCAGGAAAAGGGACTCAAGCCGTTGGACTTGTTGAAAAATACAACATTCCCCATATATCAACGGGAGACATATTTAGGAAAAACCTTAAGGAAAAAACTGAATTAGGTTTAAAAGCTAAAGAGTATATGGATAAAGGTCTTTTGGTACCTGATGATTTGGTTGTTCACATAGTAAAAGACAGACTTTTAGAAGAAGACTGTAAGAATGGTTTTCTTTTAGACGGTTTTCCAAGAACTGTTGGGCAGGCAAAGGCATTGGATTTAGAGATGAATAAACTAAATATTGTTTTAAACGGTGTAATAAACCTTGAAATAGAAGATGAAATTTTAATTGAAAGACTTACAAACAGGTTAGTATGTAGAAAATGTGGAGCTACTTATAATGCAAAATTTAATAAGCCAAAGCTAGAAAACGTATGTGATGTTTGCGGCGGAAAGCTTTATACTAGAGATGATGATAAGGTGGACACTGTAAAGAATAGATTAAAAGTATATAAGAGTCAAACTCTGCCCCTGATTGAATACTACGAAGAAAAAGGCATATTGGCAACTGTAAACAGTGGGTTAGATTCGAAAAAAGTGCTTGCCGAAATATGCAAAATATTGGAGTAATGAATATGTATATTAAATCAGCCAGGGAAATAGAGATAATGAAGGCGGCAGGTGAAATAGTTGCTTTAACTTTTGAAAAGCTGAAAGAGGTAATTAAACCCGGAATTACAACTAAAGAACTTGATCAAATAGCCGAAAAATTCATTAGAGACAATAAGGGAACACCTGCTTTTTTAGGGTATAATGGCTATCCGGCAAGTATATGTACATCCATTAATGAAGAAGTAGTACATGGTATTCCCGGTGGAAGAGTTTTAAAAGACGGAGATATTGTCGGCATTGATATTGGAGTAGTTTATAACGGGTATTGCGGAGACGCTGCACGTACATTTGAAGTAGGGATTGTAACTGAAAATGCAAAAAGATTAATAGAGATAACTAAAGAAAGCTTTTTTAAGGGAATTATTATGGCTGTTGAAGGAAAAAGAGTGCAAGATATATCAAACGCAATACAAACCTTTGTTGAATCAAATGGGTATTCAGTAGTTAGAGATTTAGTAGGACATGGAATAGGTAAGAACATGCATGAAGCACCCCAAGTGCCAAACTACGGAAGAGCCGGCAAAGGACCGAGATTAAAAGCGGGTTTAACAATAGCGGTAGAACCTATGGTTAATGAAAGTGGATTTCACGTAAAAACCCTATCTGATGGGTGGACTGTGGTAACTCTGGATGGCAGCCTTTCTGCTCATTATGAAAACACGATTGCCATCACTACCGGTGAGCCTAAAATACTCACAATGGTATAATTGAGGTGATTTCCATGGATAATATTGAACCCGGGCAAGTAGTTATATCAAAAGCAGGCAGGGATAAAGGAAGAAAATTCATCATACTAAAAGAAATTGACAAAGATTATGTTTATATAGTAGACGGTTGTTTGAGAAAAGTTGAAAAACCGAAAAAGAAAAAAATTAAGCATTTAAAGATTGTAAATATTACTTCAAATACCCTAAGAAATAAGATTGAGACAATTGGAAATGTTGAAAATTTTGAGATAAGGAATTTTCTTAAATCCTTAGAAGAGAAAAATTAACAGGAGGTTTGATTACCTTATGTCTAAACAGGATATAATTGAAGTAGAAGGAAAAGTTGTAGAAGCATTACCTAATGCCATGTTTCAAGTTG
>JALNWH010000045.1 GCA_023230985.1 Bacillota bacterium | reverse complement strand
TTCTGAAGAAGCTATCCAAGATCTTAGAAACGAGATGGGATTAAATGATTCATTTGTTAAGCAATATTTAAGATATATAAAAGATATAGTCACTAAAGGAGATTTAGGCACTTCTTATATTACACGCAGAAGCGTAACAACTGAAATAATGGATAGATGGCCAAAAACTATGTTATTGGCTTCTATGAGTGTTGCTTTGGCAACTTTAATAGGGATTCCTACAGGAATAATATCGGCTACTAAGCAGTACTCAATATTTGATAACTTGGCCATGGTATTAGCTTTAGTAGGTGTATCTATGCCTAATTTTTGGCAAGGTCTGGTGCTAATTATAGTTTTTTCAGTTCATCTCGCACTCCTACCGGCTTCCGGTTTTTATGGCCCCATATATTGGATATTACCCGTTGTTACAATTGGGACCAGTCTGGCTGCAACTATTACCAGGATGACACGCTCAAGCATGCTGGAAGTTATAAGGCAGGATTATATTACCACCGCCAGATCGAAAGGGAATAAAGAAAACATTGTTATAATGAAGCATGCACTAAAAAACGCATTGATACCTATTATAACAGTCATTGGGCTTCAGTTAGGCAGAGGCTTAGGCGGTGCAATTTTAACTGAATCAATATTTTCTATTCCCGGAATAGGGAAGTTGATGGTGGATTCCATTAAAGCAAGAAATTATCCTGTGGTTCAGGGTGGTGTCCTTTTTATAGCTATAGCTTTTAGCATTATCAATCTTTTTGTTGATATTTTATATGCATTTGTCGATCCCAGAATCAAATCCCTATATAGTCGAAAAAAGGTAAGAAAAAACAAAGAGGTGTGCCATGAGTAAAGATAATAAGCAAAAAAGAGGTCAGTTCAAAGAAGCATGGATAAGATTAAGAATAAATAGAGCGGCGATGTTTGGGTTGTCCGTTATTATTTTGCTTATTATAATGGCTGTCTTTGCACCTCTTATTGCACCATACGGTTATGATGAACAGCATTTAAAAATGGCAAACTTATTGCCCAGTTGGAGACATTTGATGGGGACGGATAATTTCGGAAGAGATATTTTTAGCAGAATTATTTACGGTTCCAGGGTTTCATTACAGGTGGGTTTCATTGCAGTGGGGATAGGGGTTTTGATAGGTGGGACACTGGGCTCCATATCAGCCTACTATGGGGGCATTGTTGATAATGTAATTATGAGATTTATTGATACTTTGCTTGCTATACCCGGTACGCTTCTTGCCATATCCATAGCAGCAGCTTTGGGACCGGGTCTTACAAACGCAATGATTGCTGTGGGTGTAGGAACAGTGCCTACCTATGCGAGAGTTGTTCGGGCTTCCGTATTAACGGTAAAGGAACAGGAATTTATAGAAGCGGCAAAGTGTATAGGTGTGAAAGATTATAAGATTATTATCAAACACATACTTCCAAATGCAATGGCGCCCCTCATAGTACAGGCAACGTTAGGAGTGGCAAGTGCTATATTATCCGCAGCAGCTCTCAGCTTTATAGGGCTGGGGATACAACCACCGACTCCGGAGTGGGGGGCGATGCTATCAGCGGGCAGAGTATATATTCGTGATTATTGGCATATTGTAACTTTTCCCGGTGTGACAATTATGATTACCATATTTTCTTTAAATCTATTCGGAGATGGGTTGAGAGATGCTCTAGATCCGAGACTGAAAAGATAGGTGATAAAAATGAATGATGTATTGTTAAATATCGAGGATTTGGTCGTGAGCTATACTTCCGGCAATAAAAAAGTAAATGCAGTAAATAGAATGAATATTGTTGTGGAAAAAGGTGAAACAGTGGGTTTGGTCGGGGAAACCGGTGCAGGTAAAACGACAACGGCTAAGGCCATTTTAAGACTTATTCCCAATCCACCGGGTGTAATTGAAAAGGGCAAAATTTATTTTTCAAATGAGAACCTTTTAAGTAAAAAAGAAAGCGAAATGAGAAAGATAAGGGGTAATAAAATATCCATGATATTTCAAGACCCTATGACATCACTAAATCCGGTAATAACCATAGGAGAACAAATAGCCGAGGTTATAAGGCTTCATCAAAAAGTTAGCAAGGCAAAAGCCGGTATCATAGCATGTGAAATGCTTGAAAGAGTCGGAATACCAAAAGAACGCTACGATGAATATCCTCATCAGTTTTCCGGCGGGATGAAGCAAAGAGTGGTAATTGCAATAGCTTTGGCTTGCAATCCCCAATTGCTTATAGCGGATGAGCCGACCACAGCATTGGATGTCACTATACAAGCCCAGATTTTAGAGCTTATGCATAAGCTCAAAATAGATTTTAATACATCTATGATAATGATATCCCATGATTTGGGTGTAGTAGCGGAAATATGCGACAAAGTTGCTATCATATACGCAGGGCAAGTTGTTGAATTTGGTACCGTGAAAGATGTATATAAGAATACGGCACATCCTTATACAAAAGGATTATTTGCAGCTATTCCATCAATTAAAGGTGATAGATTAAAAAGACTCTTTTACATACCGGGACTAATGCCTGACCCGACGAATATACCAAATGGATGTCCTTTTAGTCCCAGATGCAGCTCAAAACTTGATATTTGTGAAAAATGTGCGCCCAAGGATACATATATTAATGAAAATCATCTTGTTAGATGTCATTTATATGAGGAAAAAGAAAGAGAGTTGGATTTATGCCAGTCTTATTAAAAGTAGAAGGTATTAAAAAGCATTTTAAAACCCCAGGAGGCACCCTGCATGCGGTAGATGGAGTTTCTTTTGAATTGGAAAGAGGAAAGACGATAGGTATTGTAGGAGAATCGGGATGCGGGAAATCAACTTTGGGCAGGGCAGTTATCAATCTTATTCCCGCTACTGGGGGTAAAGTACTTTTTAAAGGAAAGGATATCACCGCTTTTAAAGGTAAAAACTTGCATAGCCTAAGAAAAGATATGCAAATGATTTTTCAGGATCCTTTTTCTTCGTTAAATCCTCGTATGACCGTAAGCGAAATTATTCGTGAACCTATAGTTGAACATAAAATTAAGACAGGTAATAGGGAGATAGAAGAAGAAATAAATATCCTTATGGAAACCGTAGGATTAGCTTCAAGATTATATCATGCATATCCTCATGAATTGGATGGCGGTCGTAGGCAAAGGATTGGAATTGCAAGGGCGCTTGCTCTTAATCCGGATTTTATTGTTTGCGATGAACCGGTATCAGCACTTGATGTTTCTATTCAATCACAAATATTAAACTTAATGCAGGATTTGCAGGAAGAGAAGAAAATTGCATATATGTTTATCACTCATGATTTATCTGTAGTAAGGCATATGTCAGATGATATAGCTGTAATGTATTTGGGAGTTGTCGTTGAAAAATGTTCTGTTGATAAATTGTTTCAAAGTCAACTCCACCCATATACTAAGGCTTTACTTTCTTCTATACCCAGTACAGACTTAGATTTTAAGAAAAGCAGAATTATATTAAAAGGAGAAATAACATCACCAATAAATCCCGGAGATGAATGTCGTTTTGCAGCCAGATGCAATTATGCAACGGATAAATGTTTTAAAGAGACTCCGGTTTTAAGAGATATTGGCGGATATCATTATGTTGCATGTCATTATGCAGAAAACTTGCAGAAGGGGGATTCCGCATGAAGCCGATAATTGGTATCACTTCAAGCTTTACTAAGAAAAAAGAACCTTTTCTTTCTATTAATAAGGAACAGAAAGTCAACCAGCTATCCGAGACCTGTATAAAAGCAGTGGAGAATGCAGGCGGAATACCTATCATCATACCTCTACTAGCTGATATAGAGAATATAAAAATGTTACTTAAAATGCTAAATGGAGTTATCTTATCCGGGGGCGGAGATATATCACCGGATGAATATAAACAACAACCCTCAGATACTCTAAAATCCGTAAATCCTCTCAGGGATAGGCAGGAAATAGAGATTGTGAACTACATAATAAATCATGATAATAAACCACTGTTGGGAATATGCCGCGGTATGCAAATAATAAATGTTGCCCTAGGTGGTGATTTATATCAGGACTTGGAATCTGAAGGATTTTCTTGTCATTTATTAAATAAGGATCCGAGAAATCATAAATCTCATAATGTAAATTTGCAGGAGAAATCTTTTTTATCAGAAATATTCAATGAAAATAAAATTGGTGTCAATTCATTTCATCATCAGGCTGTTAAGAATTTAGGCAGGTATTTAAAAACCATTGCTTTTTCTGAAGATAAAGTTATCGAAGCAGTTGAATATATTGATGAAGACAGGTTTATTCTAGGTGTGCAATGGCACCCCGAAGAAATGACAGATGAAAAAGGGCAACAAGAAATATTCAAAAGATTCGTAAAGTTTTGCAAGTAGGTTATCCTATATAAAGTATTTTAAAGATGTACTATATTTCTGTACATCTTTTTATTTTATAAATAAATATTTATAAAACTTTTTTCTATTAATATCTGATAATATGTAACAAAAATTTTTATCATAATAATTAAGTATTATTGTAATCATTGGAAACACATGTTTTATAGTATTGCATTTTGGTTTTATTTTTGACAATTAAATTTTAATTTTAATATATTGATTCAAAAAATAATGAAATTTATATTGGTTAATACAAGAAGATATCGAAAAAAACAATAAAATGAAATATATTACAATGGTGGGTAAAAGTGTTTACAACAAAGGGATTCTATTATATAATACTATTGCTTCCAAGGTTTTGCAGAGTCTATTATTGTTAGGTGGTTTTATTTTGAAATTATATATACATACTCTTGGAAATTTTGATATTTTATTTAATGGGGAATCTATATTAAAAGAATCTTCGCGATCCTATAAGCTTTATAGACTTTTACAGTATTTTATAACGCATAAAGGGAGAAAGCTGTTGCCTGAAATAATTATAGATGATTTGTACCAAGAAAATGAATCCGGTGATCCTAAAAATGTTTTGAGGACACAGATTTTTAGATTAAGAAGAATTTTGAAAAAGCTTATTAGTGAAAAGATAGTGGAATCCAAGTACTTTAGTATAAGTGCCGCTAATGGTTATTATTGTTTTGAATTAGGAGAATCAGTTTTGCTGGATATAGATGAATTCGAAAGATATATTGCATTGGGAGATAAGGAAAACTATGATGAGGGAAAAGCGTTGGAGTATTATAAAAAAGCATTACAAATCTATAAAGGTCCTTATCTTTCATTAAATGCATACGAAAATTGGTTAGTTCCTATCAGAAACCGTTATAGTAGATTATATTTAAAAACCTTTTATAAATGTATGGAGTTATTAGAGTTAAAAGACGATAACTATGGCATAATCGAATTATGCGAAGAGGCATTGGTTATTGACCCTTATGAGGAAACCATACAGATATGTTTAATAAATGCCATGCTAAGACTTGGACAGATAAAAAACGCAATGAGTTATTATGATTATATTAAAGTTTTACAAGGCAAAGAAATGAGTGTAAGGCTATCACCGGCATTAATGAATATATATAGAAAAATACTTAGTTATTATGACGAAAAAAGCGTAACGGATTTGGAAAGCATTGCAACAAAGCTGACAGATGAGAATTTTGAAGGAGCTTTATTGTGTGATTATGATTATTTTAGATTTTTATATAATATAGAGAAAAGAAAGGGTTTAAGGACAGGTAACTCAGGGTATTTGTGTTTGATTTCAATAAATAGGAGTTATTTTAAAAATAACGGAGAAGAAAAGAATGATATGGCAAGAGGTACTGCAGATTTTTTAGGTAAAATATTGAGAAAGGGAGATACTTATTCTTTTTGGAATGACAATCAAATACTTCTAATGCTTCATGAATTAAAACAAAAGGACGTAGATAAAGTTGAAAGAAGAATAAAAGAAGGGCTAAGAAGTAATTTAAAAACCGATAATAATATAATCAATATTGATTTTGAACCTTTGATATCTAATTTTAGTATAGAGAAAATGTATAAAGCTTATTAGAACTTTTTCATATATAAAAGGATGCTTAAAAATACAAGCATCCTTTTTTGTTTGTTACCTAAAATTATTAAGACGAAAAACCGATTATAGATATTATGGATACGGTAAAAAGCTAGGACCTATCTCATTCAAATATATGTATCGTTATATTTACAAATTAATATGAATAATATAAAATGTAAATGCAAATAATTTGCATTTAGGAGGGTAAGGATGAAAAAAAATTACTTACTGATAATTATGCTTATCATATTTCTGTTCACTTGTGTTGCTTGTGATAGGGAGATAAATAAAAAAGATGACGACTATATAGAAAATGAATCGTTAAAAATTTACACAACCTTTTATCCTATGTATTATATTGCCGGGGAAATATCGCAAGAAAAGGCGGATATTGTTCAAATGATACCCGCCGGAGTAGAACCGCATACTTGGGAGCCGACGCTGAAGACTATGGCGGAGCTAAAAAACAGCAATATGTTTATATATAACGGCGCAGGTATGGAAAGGTGGGCAGAAAAAATAATTGATAATCTGCGAGGAAATAATGTAAAAATAGTTGAAACAAGCAAGGGTGTGGATTTAATAAAAAGCGAAGGGAACAATCACGATGATTATGACCCCCATACTTGGGTAAGCCCTGAAAATCTAAAAATACAGGCAAAAAACGTCTTGGATGCTTTAATAGAGATTGATAAAATAAATGAGGAATATTATAAAGAAAACTATAGAATATTAGCCGCCAAGTTAGATAAATTGCACGAAGATATAAAAAAAGCCTCAAAGCAATTTAAAATAAAAACAATAATAACATCCCACGAGGCTTTCGGATATTTTGCTAAGGAATATGGTTTGGTGCAAATCCCTATAAGAGGCATGTCTCCCGAGCAAGAACCAAGTCCTGCGAAGTTAGCGGAAATAGTTGATCTTTGCTTGGAGAATAATATTAAATATATTTTTACAGAAAAATTTGTGAATCCCAAATTTTCAAATATAATTGCTGATGAAATTGGCGGGGATGTTCTTACTTTAAATGCTGCACATGGTCTTAGCGATGATGAGATAAAAGAAGGACAAGATTATATTACGGTAATGTATGATAATTTGAATAGTTTGGAAAAGGCCTTGAAATAGTGTAGAATGAAAATAAAAATGGAGGTTTTATCATGGGTAAGATTGTTGGAGCATATATTCTTCCCCATCCGCCAATAATGATAGAAGAAATCGGGGGAAGGGAATCAAATATAGTATCAAATACCATAAATTCACTTAGAAAAGTTAGCAAAAGAATTAATGAGCAAGAGCCCGATACCATAATAATAGTCACGCCACACGGGCCTATGTTTAATGATGCCATGAATTTTGCAATGGAAGATAAACTGACAGGCGATTTCAGAAGATTTGGTGCTTCTACGCTTAAATATGAGTTTGAAAATGATATTGAATTGGCTGAAAAAATTATAGACGAGGCTGATAAAGAAAACGTATACTGTATTCCTTTTACAAAGGATATGGCAAAGACCTATGGTACAGGCCATGAATTAGATCATGGGGCATTGGTACCTTTACACTTTATAGAAAAAGATAATAAGGATTTTAAGCTGGTGCATATTACATATAGCGGATTGTCCGATGAAGACCATTATAAATTAGGAATTGGAATTAAAAAGGCTGCTAAAGCTTTAGATAGAGAGGTGGTTGTTATTGCCAGCGGGGATCTATCTCACCGATTAACTATTGATGCTCCCGCCGGATATGATAAAAGGGGAAAAGAGTATGATAAATTTTTTTTAGAAGTATTAGAAAAAGGAGAGGTATTGACTTTTTTAAATATAGAAAAAGAATTTATAGCCGTGGCCGGTGAATGTGCTTACAAATCTGTGGTAGTTTTATTAGGATGTTTTGATAATTGCCATATTAAAGGTGAATTGTATTCTTATGAAGGACCTTTTGGTGTTGGATACGGGGTAATGGAGTTTAGTTGGGAGAATTGCAATGGCGGCAAAAGTATTTTTGATGAATATAGGAAAACTAAAAAATCTTATATAAAAAATCTGCGTGAGAAAGAAGACCCTTATGTAAGATTGGCACGACTCACCTTGGAGAATAAAATAAAATATAATAAGGCAATAAAAATTCCTGATGATCTGCCAGAGGAAATGTTGGGAAAAAGAGCGGGAGTATTTGTTACTTTGAAAAAAAATGATAATCTAAGAGGGTGTATAGGTACGATAAATCCAACAACAAAATCCATTGCCGATGAAATAATGCGTAATGCTGTGTCCGCAGGGCTTGACGATCCCAGGTTTTCACCTGTAGAGGAATATGAATTGGATGATTTGATATATTCTGTTGATGTATTAGGGGAAGCGGAGGAAATTGATTCAAAAGGCGAGCTGGATCCGAAAAGATATGGGGTTATTGTGAGAAAAGGCGTTAGAACCGGACTTTTGCTGCCTAATTTGGAAGGAGTTGAGACAGCAGAAGAACAACTCAGCATAGCTCTTAGAAAAGCCGGAATTAGTGAAAAGGAAAATTATAAAATAGAAAGATTTGAAGTAATCAGACATAATTAAGGAGGAAAAAACATGGATTCAAAAACAAAAGAATTGGTACAGGCAGCACTTTTTTTAGCAATAGGATTAATAGTACCCTATATTTTTCATACGACAGGAATACCGGGGCAGGTATTTTTACCAATGCATATACCTGTTTTATTGTGTGGATTTATACTGGGAGGCAGATACGGTTTATTAGTAGGATTTATAACTCCTTTTCTAAACTCATTATTAACCGGTATGCCGCCAATGTATCCGGGAGCAGTGGCTATGGGCTTTGAACTTGCTACTTACGGTTTTATTGCGGGTTATATGTATAGAAGAAGAAAAAACAATCTTATAATATCCTTAATCACTGCAATGATTATAGGAAGAATAGTTTTGGGTATAGCAAATTACATATTATTTTTTGTAGCAGGTAACAAGTATCTGCTGTCAATTTTTATTGCTTCATCTTTTATTAAGCCGATTTGGGGGATTATAATTCAACTCATATTGATTCCCGTTATTATGAAGTTTCTTAAAAACCAAGCTATATAGAATATACTGGCTAAACCTCTAATATATATAGATAAAGAAGTATTAGAGGTGAAAAATATGAAAGGTAAATCAAAAGTTTTACTGTTTTTAATGTTATGCATTGTGATACTATTTACAGCTTGCTCAAACCCATTAGCATCACTTAGAGAATTTTTTAATAAAAAAACTGCAGCTATTGATGACGAGCCTGCAGTGGAAGAAGTTTCCACAGAAGAAGATTTAAGTGAAGTTTCGCTGGAGCAGCCTAATGATACGAGAGCTACAGTGCTTTATTATAAGGATGAGGATAACTTATTGGTTCCCGTTATGAGATATATACCAAAAGGAGATATGGGCATTGCAAAAGCGGCCATAAAAGGAATGATATACAGTCAGGAGCTTTTGGAGGATATCAAGCCTACGGGATTGCAGCCTACTTTGCCCGTGGGAACAGTCATTAATGGAGCTGTCATAAGAGAAGACGGTTTGGCAATTATAGATTTTAATGAAAATTTTTTAAATTTCAATACAGCGGAAGGAGAAGCGCTGGGCGTTAAGGCTTTAGTATATACATTGGCGGGATTCCCTAATATTAAAACAGTACAGATTAAAATAGAAGGAGAATCTATTGACGAAATGCCTTTTGGCACAACAATCGGTTCGCCTTTAAAGGCTACAGAGATTAATTTAGTGAAGCCTGAAAAAATGGATGATAAAATGTCAAAGGTTATGGTATACTATCAAAAGAAAGGAAGCGGGAATTACTCATATTTTGTACCCTTAACAAAGGTGGTTTCGGGTTTTACGAATAGCGGAGAAGCTGCTATAAGCGCTCTTTTGGAAGGGCCTGTTCCCGGATTGGGCTTAAGGAATTCATTTCCTGAAGGTACTAAGTTATTAGGTCTGGAAGTCAATAATGGCATAGCTTTTGTTAATTTTTCCGATGATATTTTAAATATATCCTCTTTAACCGAAGAAAGAGCAATGGTCAAGGCGATTACATTAACTTTAGGAGAGTTTGAATCTGTTTCAAAGGTGAGAATTTTTGTAAATGGTCAAACAATTGAAAACACTGAAAATATAGGTGGAAAGGATTACATAGATATACCTGTATTTGTAAACTTTTATGAATAAATAGGATTAATCACTTAGGGTTTTGAAGCCTCTGAAAAATATATGTTTTTCGAAAAATGTCATTCCCAACGTAGTGAGGAATCTTCTTTTTTCAATTCACTAAGATTCTTTACTAACACTCAGAATGACAATAAAGCGATTTTTTCAGCGGCTTGGGGTTATTAAAATGGCTTTGTTTAATGGATAAGTCAACTGAAAGGATGAAAAAGATGAGTAGATTAGATGGCAGAGATAAAGAACAATTAAGAGCAGTGAAAATAACAAGGAATTTTTTAAAGCATGCCGAGGGTTCCGTGCTTATTGAAATGGGAGAAACGAAAGTTATATGCACTGCCAGTGTTGAAGATAAGGTGCCGCCTTTCTTAAAAGGTTTGGAAAAAGGGTGGATAACGGGGGAATATGGGATGTTACCGCGATCCACAGAGATTAGAAAACCGAGAGATGCAACGAGAGGCAGAGTAGATGGAAGAACAATGGAAATACAAAGGTTGATAGGAAGAGCACTAAGGTCTGTAGTTAATCTTAATAAATTAGGAGAAAGCACAATTTTTATTGATTGCGATGTAATACAGGCGGATGGAGGTACCAGAACTGCCTCTATTACCGGTGCTTTTGTCGCTTTGGTAGATGCAATTGATGTAATGATTATTCAAGGCAAGATTAAAAAAAGTCCTATACAAAGCTATGTGGCAGCTGTAAGCGTAGGTGTAAAAGACGGTGAAATATTGTTGGATTTGGACTATTCGGAAGATTCTGCTTGCCAAGTGGATATGAATATTGTGATGACGGAGAATGGCGATATAGTGGAGATTCAGGGTACAGGGGAAGAAAAGCCTTTTTCAAAAGATGAAATGGAAGAGATGCTGAGAATAGGCGAAAAGGGCATAAAAGAATTGGTTTTTTATCAAAGGCAAAGTCTAAATTCACTAAATCGATATATAGAGGAGAAATAGTATGGAAATAATTGCTGCAACTAATAATAAACATAAGCTGGAGGAGATAAAAGAAATACTATCGGAAATAGACTATGAAGTGTATTCATTAAAAGATGTAGGAATAAACATAGAAATAAAGGAGACCGGTAACACCTTTGAGGAAAATGCATTGATTAAGGCTAGGGAGATATGTAAATTAACGGGACAGGTAAGTATAGCTGATGACTCGGGATTGGAAGTTGAAATGCTGGATGGAAGGCCGGGTGTGTATTCTGCCAGATATGCCGGGGTGGATGATGAAAACAAAGATAAGGCAAATAATATGAAGCTGCTGGAGGAATTAAAGGATGTATCGGAAGATAAGAGGAATGCAAGATTTTGCAGTGTTATAGCCATTATATTTCCCAATGGCCAAGAACTGACGGCAAGAGGATATATTAAAGGAAAAATCGGATATGAAGAAAAAGGCGATAACGGATTCGGTTATGATCCTATTTTTATTATAGATGGATTGGACAAGACTATGGCTGAAATCGGAATGGAAGAAAAAAATAAAATCAGCCATAGGGCTAATGCATTGAAAAAGATGAAGGATATTTTAGCGAAGCTATAAGACACAAGAATATTTGAAAACCTTTAAATCGCCATCCTGAACCTACTCCTAAAACTGTCATCCTGAACCTACTCCTAAAACTGTCATCCTGAACCTACTTCTAAAACTGTCATCCTGAACGCAGTGAAGGATCTTTACCCAAAAGAAACGACCCGGACATTCACGACTCGTATTGCAAAACTTATTACTTATAAGACTATTCCCGTAATTTATCCGCCATTATTTCTATACTATCTGATTTCATATCTTCTTGCAGTAAAGGAAGCAAGGAGATTTTCTTATCCTTAAAACTATTTTTGATTAACTCTAAATATTTTTGTTCCTGTTCTTTTTTGCTAACCCAAAATTCATCTGTCATATTTTCAGGTAGAATTTTATTTACAATTATTTCGCTTACGGTTATACCGTGCTTTTCCAAGATTTCCACAGCTTTGACGGTTTCATCTATTGTTAATTTTTCAGCATTGGTTACAAATATAAAATTCAGTTTTTTGCTGTCTGTAATTATATTTTTTGCAATTTCAATTTTATCGAATCTGTTTTTTAAAATATTTAGAACCGGATCCTTATCTATTTCTTCTTTTTCTGCGTTGCCACTGTGGTTAGCCATCGACATAAGAATTATTGATTTTTTTCTTTTTGCAATCAGTGTTTCAACCCAAGCTCCTAGTAATTCGGGTAAAGCCAATAACCTAAGGGTGTGGCCTGTCGGTGCCGTATCGAAAACTATTTTATCATAATCAGTGCTTCTCTCCGTTATAATTTCAACCATTTTATCAAACAAAGCAGCTTCTTCGGTTCCCGGAGAAATAGATGCCGCATCTATTTGTTTATTTATCTGATCTATTATAATAGGACTTACAACATTTTTTAAGCTTTGCCTGACCTTATCCATATATAATTTGCTTTCTTTTGCACCGCTTATCTCTATAGCATCTAAGTTTGGCAAAATATTGGTTATCTCATCACTAATTTTTATTGAAAAAATATCTGATGTGGAGTGTGCCGGGTCTGTTGAAACCAACAGCGTTTTTTCACCGCTTTTTGCACACTTTAATGCATAAGCAGCACTGCATGTCGTTTTGCCGACTCCGCCTTTGCCTCCTATAAAAGTAATCATAAACAATCCTCCTTATGTATTATGCATCAAAATCATAATCCGCCCATTTTTCCTGCCAAACGCTTAACCTTCCGGACATTCTGTTATTCCATCCGTCTAAATCCTCTGCAATTAAAGGGAGTAATTCCAAAGAGTAGTAACTGGTGGGGAACGGTATCCCAAGTAAATCCCCAAAACAAAGGAGCAGAAACTCATCCATCTCATTATGGGACTCTTTGATTAAAAGGGATTTTGACTTTCTATCAAAATCAGTGGCGCCTTGGACAAACAGCTTTATATTCTTTTTTAGTTTTGAAAACAAATCTTTACTCATAGATTTCTCCTATAAAATTCATTCTAAATTTAATTATATTTTAGTTATCGGCAAGTGTCAATAATCTATAATTATGAGTTGATTTAAAAAAAAATAGTGTTAATATATAAATAGAGAGGGATTAATTATACTGTTAAAGGATGAAAATATGGATATAGCTGAATATATTGAAACCATCGAAAATAAGCTTAAGAACAATTTTGATATAACTAAAAATTATGACATGAACGGTTATGTTTACGATCTTTTCGCCGAGTTTCACGTTAGAAATGAAAGATACTTTTTAGTGAAAAAAGCGGTTATATACGGAGTTGAAAACAATGAATATGTCTTAATAAAACATTTTGAGAATATAAATGAGGATTTATGTCATAATTATACAGATTATCTCATAAAATCTATTAAGGATATTGTTAAACCCACAAGTGAACATATGTGCAGTATAGTTACAGGGATTATTGTAGCAGATAGCATTTGTGATATGGATTTGGAGTATTATAAAAGATTTATTGAAAAGTTTAAATATAATAAAACTTTTGCATTTGGATTTAAAGGTTGGGTTGATTTAAGGCTTTTATTGGTTTCACTCAAGGATGGATTGATTTCAGCCAATAAAAAAGGGAAAGAGGTGGCTTCAATTTATAATTTTTAATTCCGATTGCAGAATTTTATAAATATCTGAATTTGTAAAGGAGGTTTATTTATGAATGCTTTAATTTTGATGGCAGGTAGTATTATCATTTTCATTATTGCTTATATTACTTATGGCGGATGGCTTGTGAAGCAATGGGGTATTGACCCCTCAAGGAAAACACCTGCACATGAGATGAATGACGGTATTGACTATGTTCCGACAAATCAAGCAGTTCTATTGGGGCATCACTTTGCATCAATAGCGGGAGCAGGCCCCATAAATGGACCCATTCAGGCTGCTATATTTGGTTGGGTGCCTGTATTTCTTTGGGTTGTAGTAGGGAGTATATTTGTCGGCGGTGTCCATGACTTCGGTTCTTTATACGCATCAGTCAGGCATAAAGGTAAATCTATAGGAGAAATAATTAACGCTAATATGGGGAAAAGAGGTATGATGTTATTCTCC
>JALNWH010000044.1 GCA_023230985.1 Bacillota bacterium | reverse complement strand
TAATAATATTTGCTGCAATTGCAAGTGCCGTATCTTATAGCGAAACATTTCCTTATGTTATAAGCATAGGGTGCACACGAAAAGACTTTATATATGGTTTTATCGCATATTGTATATCGCTATCACTGGTTATGTCGTTGGCTTTTAATGTTTTAGTCTTAGGAGATTATGCAGTATTTAAATTATTGGGCTTTAATATTCAAACTTTTGGTTATGTTAGTGGTGAAATAACATTAATAAATTTTTGTTCTAATGTACTGTTACATTTTACTTTTTTAGCGGCCATATCAGCACTTTTTGGCCTTATAGTCAGCATAACTTATTTAAAGGGAATAATGTACTTATTTGGTATCGGTGGTTTGTTTATTGTATCAATGTTTTTTTCAAAAGCCAGGGAACTTGCATTTGAGATTATAAGGTTTATAGGTGTAACATTTGTCGGACTTATCAGTCCTTATAAAATGATAGGATTCTCCTTGTTGTTTTTCTTTATATTTTCACTGCTTATATATCCGATTACGAGAATCACACAAGTAAAAAGATAAAAATACAAGAAAATAAAGAAGCCTCTACGTTTTGAAATCATTTGTATCGTAGAGGCATTTTTCATGTATATCAACATTTCATAATTATCCAACTAATTTTTTTAAGTAACCTATGTCGCAAATAAAGTATTCGCTGCCTTCTTTTCTTATAATACCTTGATTTGTCAAGTTCATTATAGTATTTGAAACAGTGACCCGGCTAAGACCTGTCATATTTGCTATATCACTATGGGTAAATGTTATGTTTAGTTTATACTCGTTATTATTGAGTTTAACTCCAAAGTCTTTGCACATAGATATAAACATAAGTGCAACTTTTGCTTCGGCAGGTTTAAATGACAAATATTCTACTTGAGTATATAGAATCCTCATTTTAGTAGTTAAGTTATACAAGTTTGATAGCATTAAATCATTATTGCTTAATATAGCATCCATAAAAACATTTTTTTGGATTTCAAATACCCAGGCATCTCTGCATATCCTCGCAGTGCAATAGTTAGGTTTGCCGTCGAATAATTGTAATTCACCAAAAAGGCTGCCTTTATCACAGATGCCTATTACCTTTTTATTACCTTCCGAATCAACTATATATAATTCAACTCTACCCGAATCTACAATGTATACATAATCGCTAAATTCATTGCAGTTATAGATTATAAAATTTCTTTTATAAAACTTTTTATTGCCAAGAGGTTCCAGTATACTCCAATCGTTCTTTGGTAGTTGTATCCATGGAGAAAAAACTATATTGTCTTTAAAAATTTTAAAATCATTATAATCAGTCATAATACCACCCTTAAAATATTTAAATTACTCTTGGTTATAAAGTGTTTAATACTTAAATTATAAGGAATCTTTCACGGATTGTCCATAAATAATCTAAGTTGTAAAACACTTTACAGAATTGTCTAAAAACTTATGGTAAAGTAAAGATAAAAATAGAGGGAGTTGATAAAATGTCCTATGGATTTATAGAAACAAAAGGATTGGTTGCCGCCTGTGAGGCTTCTGATGCAATGGTTAAAGCCGCAAATGTAAGCGTTGTTTCCAAAGTTGAAATAGGAGCGGGCTATATAACAGTTGTTGTAGAGGGAGACGTGGGAGCAGTAAAAGCAGCAGTCGATGCAGGTGCAGCTGCGGCTCAAAAAGTGGGCGAACTGATATCTGCACATGTAATACCCAGACCTTCGGAGGATTTAATGAAAGTTTTTTTGGGAGTGCAGCCAGAGGAAAAAGAATATAGTTAAGAGGTGAACCGGATGAGAAAATTTTTTACAGCGGAAGATGTAGAGCTGGCGGCAGCAAAAGGTGAAAGAATCATACGAGTGAATAAAAATGATGTAATAACCTCTATAGCTAAAGAAGTAGCAGATAAAAAAGGAATTAAATTTGCAGATGAAGCAGATATAGCCGAACCACTAATCCAAAACACACAATCAATACAAAATATACCTCCGATACAAAACAATCAAATCGTAGAAAATCCATATTTAGAACAAAAACCAAGTATTACACCTAGCATTACATCAAACATTAGTAATGAAAGTGAATCAAGCAATGTCAGCTCAGGTATAGTGAAGAAATTACCATATAAACAATTATTATCAGATAGCGAAATTGAGAAATGGAGACAGGAGTTTCCTATTTTGAAAGATGTTATTCATGTAGGCAATTGCTCACAGAGTGCTCAGTCTTTAAGAGTAAGAGGAGCCATTAATGCATATTTGGATAACTGGTTGACTGTAGGAATGGATTGGGAAGGTTGGATTGATGAAGTCTATAAAGCAAAAGCCGAATTTGCCAAAACCATAAATGCATCGCCGGAGGAAATTGCCATATCATCGTCAGTTTCTGAAACAATATCTTCTATAGCGAGTTCATTGGATTATTCAGGAGCGAGAAATAAGATAGTTGCAACGGATATAGAGTTTCCGACAGTTGACCATGTGTGGCTGGCACATCAAAAGTATGGTGCAAAAGTCGATATAATAAACGTCAATAAGCAACATGAAATAGATTTGACCGAATATGAAAGATATATAGATAGCACAACTATACTAACTTCCATAACACAAGTTTATTATTTAAACGGGTTCAAACAAGATATTAAAGCCATAGCAGAGATTGCCCATAGAAAAGGTTCTCTAATTTTGGTTGACGCATATCAATGCTTAGGTACCGAACCTGTAGATGTAAAAGCAATGAACATAGATATATTTACATCAGGGAATTTGAAATACTTATTTGGTATACCCGGTGTTGCGTTTATGTATGTAAGAAAAGAACTCGTTCCACTTTTGAAACCCGCCGTTACAGGGTGGTTCGGACAAGAAAATCCATTTTTATTCCAGACAAGATATCTGGATTATGCTTTTGATGCAAGGAGATTTGATACAGGAACACCACCGGTACTAAATGCATATGCAGCAAAGGCAGGACTTGAAATAATCAATGAAGTAGGCGTAGAAAAAATTAAGGATAGAATTGATTATTTAAGTGCCTATGCTTTAGAAGCTTGTATCAGACGTGGACTTACAACTATAAGCCCTTTTGATGTAAGTAAAAAAGGTCCTACAACAGCAGTTCTTGTACCTGATTCTCATCATGTTGAACATGAATTAAGGAAGAGAAACATAATAGCATCGGCAAGAGGTGAAGTGATTAGAGTAGCTCCCCATTTTTATACAAGAACACAAGACTTAGATATCGTATTTGATGCTATTGCAGATATTCTAAAAAAGTAAAGGAGTATTAATATGATACTATGCAAGGTGCGTGATAAATGCGTTTCAACAATCAAGAATAAGGAATTGACGGGCATAAGCTTTATTATCGTAGAAAAAATGGACAGAAATGGTGAGGCTTCCGGTGATTATTTAGTAGCGGCAGATCCTATAGGCTGCGGTGTGGGTGAGACAGTTATTATAACTGTAGGAAGCATTGCCAGGACAGCCATATCTAATGATAAAGCACCGATAGATGCAGCGGTCATCGGTATTGTAGATAGTAAGGAAAAATAATCTAAATAAAAGGATGGAGGTATATTATGAAATCTATAGGTTTTATAGAAACAAAAGGTTTAGTTGCTGCAATAGAGGCGGCAGATAGCATGGTAAAGGCTGCAAATGTTGAAATAGTTGGTAAAAAAGCTGTAGGTGGCGGGCTGGTTACAGTAATAATTGAAGGAGATGTTGGGGCAGTGAAAGCTGCTGTAGATGCCGGTGCCGCAGCGGCAAAGAAAGTCGGCGAAGTTGTATCTGTACATGTTATTGCAAGACCGGGCCAAGAAGTAGAGGAGTTTTTGAAATAAATTGGATTTAAAATGTTTTTAAAACTCATAGAAATGAGGTATTTGATGGTAGATAAAATTAATTTAAGAACATTTATTATTATTGATAACATGCAGCCCCAATATGCTGCCGTAACGGGAACGGTAGTTAAAGGGGATATATGCTTAGCGGGGATGGCACAATTATATATTGAAATAGAACCGGGAAGTAGTGTTTACAAGCTTATGGATGTTGCACTTAAGCAGACTAATGTAAAACCGGGATTTCAAATAGTAGAAAGAGAATATGGAGAGATAGAGCTGCATTCATTTAAAGTTGGAGATGTCAAGGAAGCAGGTCAGGCAATACTGGATGCATGTTCATTAAATATTAATGACAGGATGAAGCCAAAGATAGTATCTGAACAGATAATATCCAATGTTGATCCCTATCAGTCACAGCTAATTAATAGGGACAATAGATACGGCTCCATATTGGTTCCCGGCGAAAGCCTTTTCATAATGGAAGTGGAGCCTGCGGCCTATATATCTTTAGCTGTTAACGAAGCGGAAAAGGACTCTGATATAAAGCTAATAACTTTTGACCCCGTAGGTCGCTTTGGCAGAATGTATGTTTCCGGTACGGAATCCGAAGTAAGAAATGCAAGGAATGCAGCCATAGACTGCATTAATAACATAAGCGGTAGGGAATAATATGTCAAAAGATTTTTTTGAAAATTATATAAGGAAAATAGTTAACGGTGATAGCTTTGAAAAAGAGAAAGTTGAAGATAAAATCGCACCAAAACCAAATGCATCCGTAATTAATTCTACAAGGTCCGAAGTTTATGACCTAGCTATAAATAATGGAAACGTGATAATACCGGGTATAGGGATATTTAAAACAAATGTCGGTATAAAAAACGGTATAATTGCTACTATTACAAATACCCTTTTATCCGCCAACCAAATCATTGATGCAAGAGATAAATATGTTTCGCCGGGTGTTATTGATCCCCATGTACATCTTGGTCTTTTTGCTCCTTTTGAAGAGGAAGTAGTAACAGAGACAAAAGCAGCTCTCGCCGGGGGTGTAACAACGCTGGGATGTTATTTTGCCAGCAAGGATTCGCATTTTAATACCTTTCCCGGAATAACGGAAAAAATTGAGGCATTGTCAAATACAGATATAATCCCTCATTTAATTATAAATAATGATGTACAAAAACAAGAGATAAATGATTATGTAAGCAGGTTTTTTGTAACCTCCTTTAAACTTTATATGAACGGGGTTCCGGGGATTATGCCTGATGTTGATGACGCATACATTTTGGATGTTTTTGAAAAAATCAAAAAAAATGATAAAAAGTGCATTGTATGTGTTCATGCAGAGAATAGAGATATCGTACGCCGTGCCACAGCTATGATTAAAGAAGAAATGGCAGATATGGCTAGGCTCACGGATTGGAGTCGGACTCACCCGGAAATGGCGGAAGAAGAAGCTGCAATGAGGATATCTTATCTTGCGAAAAAAACAGAAGTAGATATATATTTAGTTCATATATCTTCAGCAGATGCAATAAAAAGTCTTAGAGGTATAAAACAATCAAATAAATTTGTAAATATTGAGACAACTTCTCCTTATTTATCATTAAATAATAAAAGCACAAGAAGCAATATTATTAAAATGGAGCCTCCCATCAGAAGTGCAATGGATGTAGAGGAACTTTGGACAGGTATTATTGATGGTACCATTGATACGGTGGGTACAGATAACGTCACTATGACTGTTGGGGAAAAGAATTTATCAAGTACGAATATTTGGAATGTTATGCCCGGATATCCTGCAACAGAGACACATTTGCCTGTGTTATTAAATGAAGGGGTAGTAAAAAGAAGTATACCTATAGAAAAAATAATAGAAAAGGTTACAAAACGACCCGCTGAGATATTTGGCGTGTATCCAAGGAAGGGCTCTATGATGATTGGCAGCGATGCCGACATAACAATAATAGATTTGAACAAGGCAAAAGTAATTAATGCAGGTACACTGCATAGCAGGTCGGATTTTTCTATTTATGAGGGTAAAACCTTGCAAGGCTGGCCTGTAACTACGATAAAGTCGGGGAAAATCGTATATGACAATGATAGATTTACAGGTGAAAAGGCTAAATGTAATTATTTGAAAAGATAAATCTAAATCGACAATATGAAAGAGGAATAAATATGGATGGATTAAAAGAAATCAGGCTTCATGGCAGAGGCGGCTTGGGAACGGTAAAAGCCGCGGAAACATTGGTATATGCCGCGGTAATGGATGGTATATATGGAAATTCGATACCTTTCTTCGGATTTGAAAGACAAGGTGCACCGGTGACATCTTTTGTAAGAATATCCGATAAACCCATAAGGCCGAAAAATAGAGTTTATAACCCTCATGCAATTGTAGTACTAGAGCCTACAATCATGAACGCTGTAAATGTGTTTGAAGGAGTTGAGGAGGGCTCTACTTTAGTTTTAAACACCGCTTTAAAACCGGATAAAATTGATATAGACCCAAAAATTAAAACGTTAGCAATAATAGATGCGAATAAAATTGCTTTAGAGCTTTTAGGCAGGCCTATAACAAATACTGTTATGCTTGGAGCTTTTGTAAAGGCAACAGGCTGGGTAAGCTTAAAAAATGTAGCTGAAAAAGTTGAGGAGCTTTGGGGTGCTAAGAATAGAGAAGCGGTCATGAAAGGCTTTGAGGAAGCAGTGATTTATCATTTAAAATGATAAATGTAGAAGAAAGGGTGGCTTTAATGGAGTTTAAAAGTAAATATATAGCTCCTGTCGGGGCGGATGGAGTTTATGTTATAAATACAGGCGACTGGAGAACAGTAAGACCTGTTTTGGATCAGGATAAATGTATTAAATGCGGTATATGTTTTATGTATTGTCCTGTTAATTCTATAGTCAAGGAAGACGGGAAATTTATAATAAAATATGATTACTGTAAAGGGTGCGGTATATGTGCCCATGAGTGCAAAAGTGATGCAATAATAATGATACAGGAGGCTGAGAAATAATGCAGGAATTTGATGTTATAAATGGAAACAAAGCTGCCGCTATTGCAGCTGCATTGGTAAATCCTGATGTTATAGCTGCATACCCCATTACCCCTCAGACTCCGGTAGTCGAGTATTTGACACAGTTTGCAGCGGATGGAGTGCTAAAAAGTTCTATGAGTGAAGTAGAATCCGAATTATCTGCAATGAGCGTTTTGACCGGGGCTTCCTTGGCAGGTGCCAGAACATTTACCGCTACGTCATCCCAAGGTTTATCCTTGATGTATGAACCCTATTTTAGGGCATCAACATTGAGGTTACCCATAGTGATGGCAATAGTTAATAGAGAAATGATATCCCCGCAAACGGTATGGGGCGGTCCCCAAGATTCCATATCTGTTAGGGATGCGGGCTGGCTCCAAATCTATGTTGAAGATAATCAGGAAATACTGGATATGATTATTCAGGCTTACAAAATAGCTGAAAACAAAGATGTTCTATTACCAATAAATATATGCTATGACGGATTTTATTTGTCCCATATGACGGAAAAAGTATTTATACCGGAACAAGAAAAAGTTGCTAAATTTATAGGTAAATATAACCCGGAGCATATTATATTGGATCCTAAAAGACCAATGGCAGTTGACCCCTTGACTAACGGTGATTTATTGATGGAATACCGATACAAGCATTTGAAATCACAGCAAAATGCCTTAAAAGTAATAGATGAAACAGATAGTGAATTTGAATATCTATTTGGACGTAGTTATGGCGGCTTAATAGAGGAGTATAGGATGGAGGATGCTGAAATAGCAATTTTAGTGATGGGTTCTTTGACAGGTGCCGCTAAAGAAGCTGTTGATATTAAAAGAAAAAAGGGCGTCAAGATAGGCCTTATTAAGGTTCGTGCTTTAAGACCTTTTCCCAAAGAAAGGATAATTAAAGCACTTGGTAAAATCAGAGCCTTCGGGGTTGTTGATAGAAATGTATCCTTTGGGTGGAATACAGGTGTGGTGTATCAAGAAGTAAAATCAGCCTTATATGAAAGCGGCAAAATAGTGCCTTCTGTTCCTTTTGTAGGAGGTTTGGGCGGCGAAGATATAACGGTAAAAATGATGATAGAATCCATAGACAAGATAAATTCTATAGAAAAAAATCATAATACAGTGTGGTTAACAAGAGAGTGATGGGGGTGAAGCATAATGAATATAATAGATAAATTAAATTCCAAAGAAGATATGATATCACCGGGTATATCCGCATGCATAGGATGCAACGTTGAACTTACTTTAAGAACATGTATGAAAGTATTAGGCCCAAATACCATTCTGGCTATTCCACCGGGATGTATGGGAGGAGTCGGTGTTGTGGGCTGGGATATGATGTCCGGTGCTAATTGCCCAGTGTTTTTCCCATTGCTTGATAATCCTGCTTCAATGCTTGCAGGTATAAAACTGTACTATGAAAGGATTGGGAGAAAAGTAAATGTAGTTGCCTTTGCCGGAGACGGTGCAACAGTAGATGCCGGTTTTCAATGTCTCTCGGGAGCAGCCGAAAGAGGAGATAAAATCATATATATCTGTTATGACAATGAGGGATATATGAATACCGGTTATCAAAGGAGTTCGGCAACATCAAAATACTCATGGACCTCTACAACTCCTGTAAGCACAGAAGGAAGAGGCGGTAAAAAAGAACATAAAAAAGATTTCCCTATGATTATGGCTATGCATGATATCGCATATATGGCTACATGTAGTCCTGCATTTATTCAAGATATGGTTAGAAAAATTGAGAAAGCAATGGAAAAGCAAGAGAAAGGGTTAGCCTATATACATGTATTTAACCCATGTCTAACGGGATGGGGTATAAAAGCTGAAGAAAGCATAGAGGTTTCTAGGCTTTCCGTGGAAACAAATTTCTTTCCCCTTTATGAAGTAATAGATGGACAATTTAAAATAAATAAAGAATATAAGAATCCAAAGCCTGTAAAAGACTACCTGACTAAGATAAAGAAATATTCCCATTTAAATGAAGAAGAAATAGAGGAAATTCAAGAGATAGTTGATGAAAAATGGGATAGATTAAAGAAATTAGCTTCTCTATAAGAGGTGTAAAATGAATAATCATCTAGATTCATTATTTAATCCGGAAAACATCGCCGTTGTTGGAGCATCAAATAATCCGCTAAAAGCCGGATATGTGATTATACAAAACTTAATAAATATTGGATATCCTAAAAAAATATTTCCTATAAACATTAAAGAAGAATATGTATCCGGAATAAAGTCTTATGAAAGCTTATGCGATATCGAGGATAAGGTTGAAATGGTTGTACTGATAATGCCTGCAGGAGCGATATTTGATGTTATGAAAGATATTGAAAACAGGATGGAAAGAAGAAATGACATTAAAATTATAGTGTGTGCTGCCGCTGATTTTGCAGAAACAAAAAATCCCGAAGGTATAGAGAGACAAAATTACCTTATGGAAATTTCGAAAAGATATGGAATAAGGGTTGTTGGACCTAATTGTATAGGCGTTATAGATAATGTAAACAGAGTGGATACAACCTTTGTAGAAACACTTTTGCCAAAAGAAAGCAGAGGTAAAAAAGGTGGGATTAGCTTTATATCACAAAGCGGAGCCGTAGCTGCATCACTTCTTATGATTGGAGCTTCACAACCTGCACCTATTTCATTTAATAAATTTATTTCTATAGGTAATATGGCTGATATAGACTTTATAGATTTGTTGGAGTACTTTGGAAATGATGTAGATACAAAGGTTATAGGCTTGTATCTGGAAGGCTATCCTGATGGTCGTAAGCTTATAAATACAATGGCGAATATTACTGTAAAAAAACCTATAGTTGTGCTGAAAGTAGGACGAAGCGAAAAGGGTGCTTCTGCAGCCAGTTCTCATACAGGCTCACTTGCAGGGTCAGATACAGTATATGACAGTGCTTTTAAACAATATGGTGTTACTCGGGTAGATACTATACAAGAGCTAATGGATACGCTGCAAGCCTTTGATAGTCTTAAACTTCCCGATGATGGTAATGTATTTATTTTATCTCAAGCCGGTGGTCCGGGAATATATTGTACTGATTCCGTCAGCGATTATGATAATTTGGAAATGCCGGTAATTGGCGATTCTACTAAAGAAAAATTAAAGGAAATAGTTCCTGCTATGTCTTCAATATGCAAACCTGAAGGTTATGCTGATATTACCGCAGCTGCAGATGTAAGGCACCATGTAGAATCATTAAGGATAGTAATGGATGATTCGAACGTAAGCAGTGTAATATTAATAACTGTGGTTCCTACTTTCCTGCCTCAAAAAGAGTTGGCAGAGGGATTAATAGAGTTGCTGGATCATGAAGGATACAAAGATAAAAAAACTGTTTTTATAAATATAATGTCAGGAAATTATGTTTGGGAATGCAGAAAGAGCATTGAAGACAGGGGCATATATACATTTACCACACCTGATCTGGCAGTAAAAGCACTATCAAACATGGTAAGATACACCAACTATTTAAAAAGAAAAAGGGGGAAATGACAGATGAAAAAGTTTCTTAATGAATTAGAAGCCGGCAATATGTTATCCTCCTATGGTATACCGATGGCAAAGAGTATAGCATGCAAAACAATAGACGAAGCACTAAAAGAAGCATCAAAGTTAAAGTTCCCTCTGGTAATGAAAATATTATCACCGGATATTCAGCATAAGACAGATGCAGGATGCGTTATTCTAAATGTGAAAAATATTGAAGAACTTGAAAAAAGTTTTATTATAATCATCAATAATGCTAAAGAATACGATAACAATGCGAAAATAGATGGAATTTTGATGCAAGAGATGGCGCCAAAGGGACTTGAAGTGATAATAGGAATGAAAAGAGATCCTCAATTTGGGCCTGTTGTTATGGTTGGGATGGGCGGTATCTACGTTGAGGTATTTAAAGACGTTTCTTTAAGACTGATACCTGTTAAAAGCTATGATGTAGAAGAAATGATTAAAGAAACTAAACTATATAAAATCATTCAAGGTGCAAGAGGTATTAAATATGATATGGAATGTTTAGTAAATGTTATTTTAAGGCTTTCTAAAATGGTGGAAAAGCAAAGTGAAATTCAAGAAATTGATATCAATCCCTTTTTCCTATATGGGGAAGGCAAAGGCGGCAAAGGCGTAGATGCCTTGATAAAGATATAGGTTGATTTAGTTAGATTAATTAGGAGGTGGTTGTTTCAAGGAAAAAGCGTGTATTCTAGATAAAACAGAGAAGCAAAGAAAATTAAAAAATTTAAGGAGGGTGCAAAGTGGCTGATAGTAATAAAAAGAGACTTGAATTTTATGGTGGCATGGGAATGTCTTTAATCCCATTATTTATGTTCGTTATTTTCTGTATTGCATTTTTCGTTGTATTTAAAGTCTTTGAAATGGAAGCACTTGCAATGGGCGGTGTTGTCGCACTTATTATAGGCAGCTTATTATCAAAAGATTGGATTAGGTATTGGGAGTCCGTGGTATCCGGTATGTCTTCCAATGTTATGAATACCTTGGCATTAATACTTTTGGTTGTAGGAATATTTGCAAAACTCATGTCAAGAGGTGGTGTTGCAGAAGGATTCGTTTGGCTGGGAGATACTTTAGGATTAAAAGGTGGGGCTTTTGTAGTATTTACATTCATAGCAACAGCCTTAATATCAACTGCTACCGGAACATCAATTGGAACTCTATTCTCCGGATTTCCTATACTGTATCCTTCAGGGATATTGTTGGGAGCACATCCCTTGTACTTGGCAGGTGCAATTTTATCCGGTGCTATCTTCGGTGATAATATTGCCCCTATTTCCGACACTACAATAGCATCAGCTGTAACACAATCATATAAAAACAAAGATGGTGTGGCAGACATTGGCGGCGTTGTTACCACCAGAATGAAATATGCATTGATTGCAGGCTTATTTGCTTGTGTTTTGTACTTTGTTTTAGGAGGAGCAGGAGCGGCAGATGTAGCAGGAAGGGAAATATTAGAGCAGTATATTAACCCTAAAGGACTTATAATGCTATTGCCTGTAGCTGTATTGTTAGTAGTTGCAGTGATTAAAAGAGATATTTTTGTAGCTATTACATGGGGGATCTTATCCGGCACGGTAATCGGACTTGTCACAGGAATAATAGGAACTTCTGATATCATATCAGTGCAGGACGGAGCATTGACAGGGTTTCTAATTGATGGAGTAAATAATATGTTGGGTACAGTTGTTTATCTATATGGTGTTGCAGGTATTATGGGTGTATTGACAGAAAGTGGCATGATGGATAAGACTATTGAGACCCTTCTCAACAGTAAACTTGCCGCAACAGATGCAGGAGCAGAATTGATTATATCCTTCGGTGTAATGTTTACTTCTATATGTTTAGGCGCTGCTAATGGACCTGCAATTATTGTATTTGGTCCTATTGCAGATAAAATAGGTCAAGCCAAGAATTTGCATCCGTACAGGAGAGCAAATTTAATGGACGGAACAACAGCTTCTTTGCCTGTTTTGATACCCTTTACAAGCGCATTCATATTTATAGTCGTAGCTTGTATAGGTGGATTAATGGGGGATTATCCCTTTATACATCAGATAAATCCGTTACACATAGCTTACGCTACTTTCCATTCAATAGGTTTATTTATTGTATTCATGTACTCTATTTATAGCGGATGGGGCAGAGATTATGAAGGTCCTAATGGCGAAAGGATACCGGCAAAAGAATACAAAGCCAGTATGACCAAGTCTGCATAAAAAAACATCAGTGCCCTTTTTAAATTAAGAAGGGCACTGAGATAATTTTAAGTTTCTTTGCGTTTATCACTATGTGTAACTTTGAGGGGGTAAGGTATTGAAAGAATACTACAATAATTTTGATCAAATATCTTATGAAATAGGCATGATTGAAAGCTTTTGTGAAATGGTAGAAAGAAATGTTAAGCCCTTGGCTTTAAGCCCTGCTTTTTCAAAAGAAAATTATAGTGTTTTAGAGAAGATTTCTGAGCATATGACTGAAAAATATGATTTAAAAAGCTACTTAGAAAAAGAAATGATATCAACGGATATTGTTCCTGATGAATACATTAAGGATAGATACGTAATATTCTACTATAAAGACGATGAGGTAATAAAACAATACTTTGAATTGAAAAACAACATAAGAGAACTGAAAGAAAAAGGACTTTATGATTCAGATGAACATAAAAAGACATCGATTGGATTTAGAAAGCTGCTGGGGTACCCGGTAAAAGGTTGTTAATATGGATATTAGCGAAAGAAATAAAATAATAATTGCGGCAATATTGATGCCTACTTTTTTTGGGTTTTCTTTTCTTGCTTCAAAGATTGCACTAAATGCAATAGATAGTACACCAATTGCATTAATAGCTTATAGATTCTTCTTTGCTGCTATTATTATGTATATATTAAGAAAAACGAAATTAACAAATATTGAATTAAAAGGAAAAAATATTAAGTTAATATTGTTGTTATCTATTTTTTATCCCGTATCATCATTTATTTTTGAAACTATTGGAATAAGCATGATTACGTCAAGTGAATCAGGTATAATTATATCCTTACATCCAATTTTTACAACTATTATGGCAACTTTTATACTAAAGGAATATCCAAATAAGCCACAGGTTGGCTTTATCCTATTATCTACCGCCGGTGTTTTCTTTATTAATTATATGCAAAAGGAAGCCGGCTATGATATTATGGGTTATCTTGTACTTCTCTTAGCAGTAGTTTTAAGTTCATCTCATGGTGCCTTATCGAGGAAAGCATCATTGGATTTTAAACCGGAAGAAATAACATATATGATGATTATTTCGGGGGCTATAGTTTTTAGTGCTATATTGATTGTAATACATCTTATTGAGGGAAATATAATGGAACTGTTTACTCCGCTTTTGAACATCAAATTTATGATATCTGTGCTATACTTAGCTGTTGGATGTTCAGTAATAAGCTTTTTCTTACTCAATTATTTGTATTCAAAATTAGAAGCATCAAGAATATCAGTGCTTACAAATATTGCAACTGTTATTTCCATATTTGCAGGAGTAATTATTTTAAAGGAAATAATATATTGGTATCATTATGTGGGAGCAATGGCAATCATAGGCGGAACATTAGGTACTAATTATTATGGTGAAAAATTGAGTAGCTTTAACAAATAAAAATATAGATGACTTGTTTAATATTTTATATTTAGAAAAACTTAAAAATGAAAGGGGTAGCAAAATGAGTGTTTTGGATATATCATCTCAAGTGACTTTCCTATACTTTGAAAATATCGAAGAGACAATTGAGTTTTTTGAAGAAATACTAGGCCTTGAAAGAGTTATGGATAAAGGGTGGGTATATGTATGGAAGGTTGGAGAAAAAAGTTTTATCGGTGCGGTAGATGAGAAACAAGGTTCTATTCCTGTAAAGTGCAGGGGTGGATTTATGATTAGTATTACTGTAAAAAATATAGAAGAAGTGTACGAGCATTTGAAAAAATACGATT